>CBDUIU010000244.1:0-6410 GCA_965367335.1 uncultured Saprospiraceae bacterium | reverse complement strand
GTGGTGAAAACAGGCTTTTTAGAGGAAAATAAATTTTCTGTACAAGATCTAACTGCTGGTTTGTATTTTTTGGAATTGCATCAGGAACAGGGGAGTAGTATTCAACGGATGGTCATCAACAGGTAATCAAAAAGTTACCAAACTTTTCTCACCCATCGCATTACCGGGCGCTCTACGTAAACATATAAGCCATGTGCCAGGAGTAAAGTACCGATGATCACTACCAGTAGATAGAATCCAAATCCTATCCATTCCGGTAAGCCAAGCAACTGGATTAACTCCTCGTAAGACTGCATCACCAAGGTTACAAAAAGCCAGTGTGATAAATAGATGCCGTAGGATATCTTTCCTAAATATAACAACCAGGGCCTTGACAATTGTTGCTGCCAGCTTTTATCCCATAAAGCGATCAATATGATTCCCGCTGATGCCAATGCTGAATAATGCGACCATTCAATTCCCAACCATGCCGCCCAGGCAGTATAAGCGACAGGCATAGAGAAAATATGTTCAAAAACCCGAAGATTAAAGAGGACAAAGAGTAAGACAAAAAATAAAAAACGCCAACGGTAAAGCCAACTGGTTTTCCAATCCCAGGCAATAATTTGCCGGTAGTAAAAAGCGATCAACATCCCGCAAATAAAATGGAACAGGTAAATGGTGATGAATGGGGGTTGAAAAAAAAGGGAGATTACTAAGATCGGCCAGAGCCAGCTTCCGCGCCATCTCGCTAAAATGATAAACAAGGGTACCAACAAGCTGATTCTCATCTCTACGCCTAGTGACCACCCAGGTACGTAATAATTGTGTTGGTACATGATCATGGATAACTCGGCCAGGACGGGTCCGTAATTAAGCCGAATAATCTTATCAATAGTTTCTGCCAGACTGGGGGCGTAAATCCAGGCTGCCCAGTTTAGAGCGATGGTAACAATATAAGCAGGATAAAGCCGGAAAAATCGGCGAAAAACATATTTTCCGAACTGGAGTGGTGTGTCGTAGTTGAAGTACTTATAAGCCAGTACAAAACCACTGAGGACAAAAAAGAAGGATACCGCATCCCGACCATTAAATATCAGCGTAGCAAGTTGCGTATCCAGTTGATCAGCCCAGTACCAGTTGATATAATGATATACGACGACCATCATGGCCGCAATGCCGCGGAGTGCATCCAGGTAATCTAATCTGATTGTATTAGTGGATTTCAAATCATCCCCTTTTCCCAAATAATAAACTTCCTACCCGTACCATGGTGCTCCCTTCCTGGACTGCCAGTAAATAATCTCCTGACATTCCCATAGATATTTCTTTGAAGGAATCCGTTGTGCTAAAATAGTCTTTTTTCAATTGATCAAAAATGACCTTGAGTTGGTGAAATTCTTTACGCACTTGTGCCTTGTCCTCTACAAAAGACGCCATCCCCATTACCCCGCAAATTCGTATGTTTTGCATTTCGCGGTATTTATCTCCTGTTAAAATCGCCTTTGCTTCCTCGAGGTCAAGTCCAAACTTAGTATCTTCTTCTGCAATATGGAACTGCAATAACACGTCGATCATGCGTTCCTGTTTTTTAGCTTGTTTATTGACCTCTCTTAAAAGTTTTTCACTGTCTATGGAATGAATTAGGTGTACAAAGGGAGCAATGTACTTCACTTTATTGGTTTGTAAATGCCCAATCAAATGCCACTTAATATCCTTTGGTAGTGCCTCGTATTTTTCCACCAGTTCTTGTACCCGGTTTTCTCCAAATTCACGATGCCCTTGTTGGTAAAGCTCCATGATCGCTGCGTGAGGTTTCGTTTTGGAAACAGCTATGAGTTTAGTATTCGTTGGAGCCAGTTCGGCTTGTATTTTTTCTAACATGAATGGTGATTAGTTGCTTAAATAGTGTTGATAGTTGAGCTACCTTCTCCTTCCTTGGATGATAATGCTTTAAGTATTATTAATTTCGAACTAAACGCAAAGCCTCAACGCTGCTGAGAAATCGAATCGCTCAACTAAAGTCTTATTCGATGATAGTCGTCTCGATCTTATGGCCATCAGCAAATTGTTTTAACAAGGTATGAGCAAGCTCCATTGCTTCCGGTAAAGGATCCTCTGGATGAAAACTAAAAATGGCCATTAGGAATTTTTTTGTTTCCGGACGAACCATAGTGCGCTGAGAGTCAGACGTCGGAGTTCCAAAGGCGCCCTGCTCATCTCGGAACACCGGCAGACCCGCAATGTTTAAAACACCTCTACCGATCGCCTCGTAGGGTTCATTTGTCTCTCCAATCCCGAGCGTTGCGTTTCCCTGGATTTTATCCTCATCGTATCCCCCGATTGAGAAGCCATAACTGACAGAGACGAAGTTCAATAGATCTACAACATTATTGACCCGGTACAACCCTTTTCCGCTCACGACGCGTCTTAAAAGTGCTTCAGCGGAGGGTCGGTACCTTGCCGGATCCTTACCCGTCAATTTATAACCCGCTCGAGTATGCGCAATAGCTGGGATGTGCCGGATATCCTCGATAATAAAGCGGGTTTGAATTTCTGCTAAGCGGGGCTCCAGGTATTCCCAAAGCGCTGTGGTGTCACTTTCTACTTTCAGCCTCGTACTTAGACAGCCCAATCGTAGCTGGGGGCATTTTTCCCGGAGTTGTCTGCTAATCTCTATGTGTGGCATAATCCTTTTTTGCAGCACAAATGTAAGCAAAAGCGTTAAAGAAAAAACGTCACCCCAACAAAATGGAATGACGTTTTTTCTACCGATGAAATTAGTATAGCTGTCGGTACTGCATGTTGCTCAAAAGGGCATTAGCAAGCATGGCTATCATCAACGTTTCGTTTTGATGACACGTTTGCAAGACTTTGCAACATTACCAAAGACCAGGTTCAAACTTAAACCGATATTAATAACATGCGAAAAACCATTATACGCCTTCGGTACATTTACCTGCTCATCCCATTTGACATAGTGAAAGGTATAGCCAATTTCCCAGTGTAATAAAGTATAGATTGGGGCAGAAACACCAATACCACCTGAAAAACCAAACTGACTGTCATACTTAAATTTTGGGTCAACTATTAATTCATCTGGGAGCGAAACAGTTTCCTGTTCCATATTGTAAATACCAGCTCCGAAGCGCAATACCAGCCCGGTTCGATAAGCTGGCAAGGAGGAAATATTTACCCGGGCAAAACCACCGAGGTAACTTTGTTTGAAATCAGTTCTAAAATCCAGGTCTTGAATGGATGTTTCCAGCTCTGCTGATTTTAGCCAGGTGGAATATTCTCCGCCAAATTGAAAATGATGAAATCCTCCGGCTACTCTAAATCCCAAGGGTACAAAATTTCCCTGTTGGACTGCCGGCAAATCAAAGTCAGTAAATCCGTAACCAGAATGAGCTTCAAAAAATAATTGTTGGGCGGTAAGCACAGAAAGACTGGTCAGACACAATGCTGCCATGACGATTAGCTTTTTCATAAATTCTTGATTTAAGTTTTGTAATGAAACGGTGCTTAAATATAAGAAAAAATCGTTGGGTGACAGCGTCTGCTTTTGATTTTTTATGAACATGAAACAAAGAAAAAAAAATAACCGAATCTCCATAAAGTGATCCGGTTACTTTTTTCAAAGGAATTTTATTGCCAAAAAAAGAATGGGGATATTATTTTTTTACAATCCTCCCTCTTTCATTCTTTTTAACACCGCATCGCTCCGTTATTGGGTCATGCTCAAAAAATAACTCATAATTTTTATCAACGGCCTCTTCCAGTAGTTGTTCTTTCTCTGCGAGTGTTTTTAGAGGACGCAGATCATACGCCATAACATAAGGCATACTAATATGAAAAGAAGAAGGAATTAGATCTGCGGCATAGACTACTGTCTTTTGTCCGGTATCCAAAAACAACAACATCATGGCTTCCGTATGTCCATAAACGTAGCGAATACGAATTCCCGGCAACCATTCTTCATCATTGGCGACCTCAATGAATTGTAAGACACCGGCTTCCATTAGGGGGACAAAGTTCTCTTTTAGAAAAGAAGCTTTCTCACGTGCGTTGGGATGCAATGCCCATTGGTAATGTGTTTCATTTGTCCAATAGGTGGCATTGGGAAAAGTAGGAACCAATTTCCCGGCTTCATCGCGTTTTACGGCACCGCCGACATGATCAAAGTGGAGGTGGGTGAGAAAAACATCGGAAATATCACTTGCCTCTAATCCCAATTTGGCGAGTGAACCCAGCAAAGTATCTTCGCCATGGGGTTCAAAATGACTGCGAAATTTCTCATCCTGTTTATCACCTATTCCAGTGTCTACCAGAATTTTGCGATCCGCTGTTTCGATGAGCAGGCAACGCATAGCCCAGGTACATAAGTTATTTTCGTCCGGAGGGTTGAGCCGCTGCCAGAGTGTCTTTGGAACGATACCAAACATAGCACCGCCATCCAGCTTTAAAAAGCCGGTATTGATCGTAGTTAATTTCATGAAAAACCGATTTTCTGTTTAGGAGCCTCCATTTCTTGTTTTAAGAAAGCCATACGGATAGCCGTTTGTGCTGCTTCTATACCTTTGTTCCCATGTTTCCCGCCAGAGCGGTCAAGAGCTTGCTGTTCGTCATTTGGCGTCAATAAGCCAAAGATATAGGGACGGCCGGTTGCGATACTTAGGTTAGTCAGGCCGGTTGCAACGGCTTGGTTGATGTACTCGTTATGAGTCGTTTCACCTTTGATAACACAACCTAAGCAAATGACCGCATCAACCTGCCGACCTCCGCCGATAAGCCGTGCGCCGGCAGTTAATTCAAATGCTCCCGGAACTTGCATCAGATAGATATCTGTTTCATTTGCGCCATGTTTTAGTAAGGTATCCATACAGCCTTCATAGAGTGCATGTGTGATCTTGGCGTGATAATCAGCCACGACAATACCAAATTTCAAGCCTTTAGCTGAAGGCAGGTTGTCGGCGTCATAATTAGAAAGGTTTTTTAAGGAACTGGCCATAGTGGTATTAGATTTTTGTCAAAAATAGAAAAATGGCAGGACATACCATTTGTTTATTAGGTAAACAAATCCAAATAAAAAAAGGTGAGCCGGATTATCCAACTCACCTTTTTTGCTAAAAGAAATAAAAAACCTAAAGTTTAGCATTTGCTCTGATAATGAACTTGTCAATATCTCTTGCTTCCGCAGAGTTAGGGTAGTTATTTTTAATATCTTTATAAGCTTCTACTGCATCCGCAAATCGACCTTCTTTCTCAGCTAAAAGCCCCAGCTTTTTAACATAAAAAGCAGCCAATACCTGGTTATCACCGGCATTAATGGCTTTCTGGTAATAAGATTTGGCTTGATCCATATCTCCTTTTTCGGAATAAGCATCGCCAATTGCGCCGTACTTAACGATAGGAAGGATATCCCCATCAGCATCAAAGTCACTTAAGTAAGAGATAGCTGCGTCATATTCACCCAACCGTAACCAACAGATACCAGCATAATACAGTGCAGAGTTACCTGCCTTAGTACTTCCATAATTTTCAGAAATACTAATAAAGCCTTCCGCTCCACTAGGGTTTTTTAATGCCAGTGAGAAGGAATCCTTTTCAAAATAATCCTGCGCAGCCCGTAAAAGCTCAGCTGCTTCTTTTTCCATTGGTGCTTTGTAAAAATTGGTGTACCAGAATGCGCCACCAAGAATTACAACTAGAGCTAAAAGCCCTCCTAAAATGGTCGACTGATTCGACTCTACAAAATCCTGAGCGCTTTCCTTAGCATCAACAATGTCAACTAAGGTCTCATCCTGTTTGGTATTTTTTCTTTTTGCCATATTCGAGTTTTATCAAATTTCCGGGATTGTTCGGGAATATCTACGTGTTTAAATCGTAGGCGTTGCGTAAAGCGGTGCAAAAATAAGCATTCTTTCGGTTTTATGCTGTATTTGGTGAAAAAATGAAACATCAAAATGAGAAAAGACGCTTTGAAGCATTGTTCAAAGCGCCTTTTCTTTTATTTTTTTATCAAAAAACCGAGCTTAGGTTAAAAATGGATAATCTTCTTGTGTATAATTATCCGTGTATAATTCAGAAGCATCCGGTAATGGGGATTCCTCGGCAAATTTCACAGCTGCGTCAATCTCTTCCTTAATTTTATCCTTGATCGCTTTGATCTCTGCTTCAGTTGCTATTCCTTGCGCCAGAATATTGGCTTCGGTCATTTTTACCGGATCTTTTTCCTGATAGGACTTCAGCTCATCCTTTGTCCGGTAGTTAGCCGGGTCAGAGACAGAGTGCCCTTTGTATCGGTAAGTCTTGATTTCCAGATAGTAAGGCCCTTTGCCAGAGCGAATATGCTTGGCTGCCTTTTCAATTGCCTCGTGTACACTTTCGGGAGACATGCCATCCACTGGTTCACTCGGCATTTCATAACT
>CBDUIU010000243.1:0-6422 GCA_965367335.1 uncultured Saprospiraceae bacterium | reverse complement strand
TGATCTTGTAATTCGAAGTACATCGTACGATTACTTCTGGTCTGACCCACCGGTCCACCTTGCAGCTGAGAAGGATCAGGGTTGAGTTCTACATCACCCATTTTTACCCCAATAAAATTATTCATCAAGGAATCCATCTGTAAATTATTGATCGTCAATGTTTCAGAGAATGATGGGACGATCAAACGAACCGTGTCAGGTAACATTACATTCGCCGGAACAAATCTCCAGGAGGTCGTGTTTGGCGGTGTAATCGTTCCTAAACTAGCTATCAATGTATGAATTTCTACCAGGTCAAAACCAGTGATTAAACCGTCACCACTGACATCCGCTGCTATTTTAGCGTAGGGGTCAGTCAGTGAATCAATGCCTACGATGTGGCTCTGGATCAATGCAAGGTCAAAACTGGAAACGGAGCTACCGTTATTCAACCAGTTGATATCTTTTTCAACCGAAACCATAAAACTACGTCCTTCATTAACAGGGAAGAAACTGTAATTGCCATCGGTGGCAGTTGTGTCTTTACCATGAGTAGCACTGATGGTCAAATCTTCCAGTGTTACTTCTACCAGTGCGATATCCGCTCCACCGGGCGTTTGGATATTACCCGCAATTTCCAGCATCGCCGGACTATCAATCAACAAGGTGCCACCAGATAAACATGGTACCTGGTCAACAGGATTGCCGCTGTATTCTCTTCTCACCTGCTCTGGGAATGATCCAGGGTCGCCGGTCAAAGTAATTGTCGTTTGGTCATTTTCATCACCCACTAATAGTACATCAACCATGAGCACGGTGTCACCATCCGCTACCGTTACCGGAGTTGGAGGCGATTGTAAATTGGTCCAAAGTAGATTTACCAAATCTGTGGAGATGATATTCGTTACCAAGCCGGTGCCAGGTAGTAAGCTGCTGATACCGGTAATCTCACCTACGGTGTTATCCGCTAGAGTAATTTGAAACTGGAAGCCTTGGACATTGGTGAAATTTTCTACAACAATCGGTACCTGGATGGTAGTCATTGCCGTACCGGTTTGAATATTTGTAACCTCAGAAACAATATCAAAACAAGTCTCCTCGATCGTAACGGTAACCGTAGCAGAACAACTGTCTACATTGCCATTGATATCTTCAACATAAAGAGTTACCGGGTTAACGCCTACTTCAGAAGCATTAAACGTGGATTGAGACAGCGACAACATAAGGTCGCCACTTGCTGTGCAATTGTCAAAACTACCATTATTAATCTGACTGGCAGTTATACTAACATTTCCTGCAGCACCCAACTCAACGGTCAGGTCTTGACACTGAGCCACTGGATCCTGATTGTCTTGAATGATAACAGAAGAGTTACAGGTAGCCGTATTGCCAGACTGATCTCTTACTGTCAGGGTAACGGGCCATGCCGTGATACCATCAGCATTCGTACAGTTAAAAGTATTAGGTGTAAGCCACATGCTGTCCAGTGCGCCACAACCATCGAAGCTGCCATTATCTACCAGGGTAGGTGGAATAATTAAAGTGCCACTCGGAGGAAGTCCTACCGTAATTGTCGTGTTACAAGAAGCAATTGGCGGATCCATGTCAGTTACCGTAACAAAGGTCGTGTAAGTCGTACTGTTACCAGAAGGGTCACTTGCGGTAAAAGTAACTTTAGTTGTCCCGACTGGGTAATTGCCTGAGGCAGAAGCATTACCAGCACCATAGGGTGAATCATTGGTAATGGTCAGATTGGCAAAAGCCGCGCAATTATCGGATAGCTTTGTAGCGTCGATATCTAAAGAAATAGAAGCCGTACACTTACCAGGATCAACTCCTTGGCTGATTGTAGGGCTAAGTTGTAAAGAGTCAAATTCAGGAGCTTTACTATCATCCACAAAATAGAACAGGCTTGTTCCATTTGGATTTCCATTAGGATCGGTGAAGGTCCATTGCCAAATGACTGCATAACTATAAAAGCTAACCTTGTTTGGATCAGCACCTTGGAATGAAGTTTCTGTAAAGGACAATGCTGTTGCTCCACAGGCATCGGTTGCGTAAATATTCAACCCGGTTGTATCCGGTAAACTATCACAACTGAAAAGCCCAAGTACAAATGACATTGGCTCATTGACGATTGTCGGACCGTCAATATCCAACACAGTTACATTGGTCATGGCCATTCCTACATTACCATTATTATCAAAAATGGAAGAGGTAATTTGAATAGCACCGACTCCTACATCACCACAACCATAGGTAACACTACTTGCACCATTGATTTGTAAGGAAGGCAGAATAACTCCACACTCATCCGTTGCATCGATGAAAACATCGCCAGGAAGAACCGTAGCACTGCCACTATTATCTAATAAAACAGTGATATCCGGAACTACCGTTATGACAGGGGCCGTAAAGTCACTACTTACAGTAAAGCTTTGGCTTTGAGAAGCGGAGCCCGTTGATCCGGAGTAATTCCAGGTCACATTATAAGTTACCGCGTTTACCGGCATTTCATATTGTGGTGGGCTTGAACCAGGAACCAAAGTACCGATTGTTGGAACACCATAAATAGTTTCTAACGCACAGGCCAAGGTAAAACCTACAGCCGTAGGAGCATCTACGATTAAAGCACCACAAATAGAGGTATCGGCCGGTAACATAGCACCAGGAATAGTGGTCGTGATGCCTGTAGGCGTACCAGCTACTAGCGTAACCATAAAACTATCAATATCAGTTATAGCACCTTGATCAGTTGCGGTTAGGTAAACTTTAAAAGATTCGGCCGCAGCAGGAGTGATACCCATCAATGAAGATAGTAGTGTACCTGGAGCAGGAACTTGACTGACTGTCACATCACAATTATCAGTAACGGTGGCTAAACCAGTATAATTGGGTACGATCCCATCCATACAGGTAGAATTAAAACTAAGTAATTGACCTGCCGGAGGCGTAATGATTGGAGCTAAAGTATCATTTACTGTTACATCAACGGCGCAGGTTTGATTATTGCCCGCCTGATCCCTAATAGTATAAGTGACCGTAGTCGTTCCAACATTGAAGGTCTCAATTCCGGCATTATTTCCATTGGTGGAAGGAATATTTGTGGCTCCTGATAAGGTATAAGAAATGGAAGAAATAATACCGCAATTATCGGTAGGCGCAATATTAATTCCACTTAAACCACTTGCTGAACAAACATTTAGGTCATTATCAACACTTATATCCGATGGACAAGTAAGGGTCGGCATGGTGTTATCCTGAACGGTTACGCTATAACCGTCAATAACACTATTACCCGTAGTATCCGTAACCCGTAATAATACACTGGTTGTACCCAGCCCAATATTGGTTGTATTACCAAAAAGGATCCAGTTCATACCGCCATCAATACTGTATTCGAGGGTATCTGGCCCCGGACAGTTATCGGCATATTCACCTGGATTGAGGTTGTTTAAGACACCATTAGACAATGATGGATTCAAAGGATAAGCACAGAATCCGTCGGCTGAGACAGAGATGTCATTTGGCGCGATGAGTTCTGGGTTCTGATTATCATCAACCTCAACGGTGAAAGTACAAACGTCAGGGCCGTTGCCAGCATCATCAGTAATAGAATACTGAACCTGCGTAACACCAACATTAAAGACGTGGTTGATCAAAGCTCCTGTTCCGGAACCTGTAGTTGCACCGGATAAATTGTACTGTAGGGTGTAGAAGCAATTTTCAACGATCGTAGGTGCATCCGGAGTGACGCGAGCATAGCAACTATCATGAAGATTTGTTACTAGAATATCATCCGGACATTCAATGGTAGGATCCTGATCATCATTCAGAAATACCCTCAATTGGATAGCGGAACTTTCATTTCCACCAGGAACACCATCATCATCTGCTACAACGTAATAATCTCCAGGGCCAAAAGCCGTGGAGGTGTCGCAACTGATCGTGATGCGGTTACCGAGGGGTACTGCCTGAGCAGGAAAATCATAAAAAAATAACCCACAACTAGGACCAGTGGGGTTGATCACACCAATGAGTGCATTTTGGTCTAAGACAGCTTGGCCATTGGCATCTAAGGTCAGCGTCACTTGTACTAGCGTTGCACCAGGAGGAAAAGTGTTGGTGCCGCATTGAGCAAAAGTTGTTTGAGCAAAAAAGGAGCTGAGAACCACAGCCAGGCTGGCGGTCAGCATCCACTGAGAAAATGAAAGGATTCGGTATGCATTAGGCTGTTCATGGGCATACGAATACCTGTTCAGGGATGTAAATTTGGAAACCATGATTCTGTTTTTGGATGTTTAAAAATAACGGGAACACCTGATCTTTCCCGGTTTTAAACTAGGTTAACGGAAAAATTTGTTCAAGGTTTTATTATTGGACACCTAAATGTTTGTTTTTCATTTTGATGTACATAAAAAAACTTATTACTACGTCTAAATTTCATTTTGAAACCAGTCGTAGGTTACTATTATCAACGGGCGTTACCCTGTCGTGTGCAACAAGTAAAATTCCAGAGATTCTAGATCAGAATGGTGATTGTGAATAGACCAGAGGAGCTTAGGTTTAGCGGTCACTATCGGTAGGGATAGATATGCTATGGGATGAAGTGCCGTACTGGTTTTCTTTTAGTATGCTTACATTAAAATACGCGTCAGTTCTCGGTATTTGTTATAAAGGTATAAAATATATTAGTATCCGAATAAAGTCTTACATTTTTTTTGTGGTTTATACTAATATATACCATCAATAGGGTAGAAAAACCGGCACAATTGTGCCGGTTCCTGACTAAAACATCTAGAAAAAGAATCTCGGATTCGCTATGTCTGTTTGGGCTCCCTGAAAATCAAAGCGTACTAATGCTTCGATACTGCCGACGGTTTGCTGACTAAGCTCTGACATGGTAAAGTCATAGGACAATCCCATTGCCAGTTTCTTCATCTGATAAATCGCCATGATGTCTACGGATTCATTGGAACGATAGGAGACCCCGGTAATGATTTGATTTTCATAAATCATACTCAAGTTCAGCTCATAGTCAAACGGAGCATTTTTAACGTATTTTGCAATTACTGCCGGACGGATTTGAATAGACCGATTTACCGGAAATACCCCTCCTCCCATAAAATAAGCATGAGGCCGCTCTTTTGCGACTTCTGTGTTGTTTTGTGTATTAAATGAAATTTCATTAGCTAACATATTAGGAAGACTAACGCCTAAGTACATTTTTTTCATCGTTAGGTAAAGTCCTGCACCGAAATTCGCTTTGTATTGATCCGTATCCATATTTACGACAATCGAAGGGTCCTGCCCGTCAACTGTATAAAAATCAGGATCGCTAAAGTCTATTCCAAAGTAGCGTATAGTTCCCTGGATCCCAAAGGAGACAAAGATTTCCTCGCTCATTTTTACTTTGTAGGAATAGGCCATAGTGCCACTCCACCGATCGAAGATTCCTTCGGACTGGTTGGCCACCGTCAATCCAAATCCAATGCCCTTACCCAGCACCGGTGTGTCTAAACTGATCAACTTTGACACTGGTGCACCATCATAACCAATCCACTGCCGACGGTAAATGGCCGTTAATGATGTAACACCTCTCGAACCCGCCACCGCTGGGTTCAGCATTAGTTTGTTATACATAAACATGGTGTATTGACTTTCCTGCTGGGCAAAGCCCCAGGCGGTGGACAGGCTGAGTATAAGGAGTAGACCTAATTTTTTCATGTATTTTATTTTTTAGTTTTTGGCTGCAAAAGTGTTTAATTCAAAAACTTCCTCTGAAAACGAACTTGCTAAGGCAAGCTGTTTTCAGAGGGTATAAACAAGATGACTATCTTAATATCGTGACATATCCTTTTTCGCCTTTATCACTACTTGTTTTCTTAAACACGTAATAATAGGTGCCATCGGGTAAATCGCTGGATCCGTCTCCATCTCGTGTTCCGTCCCAGTTGTTTTGATAATCTTTGGAATAGAATACTTCATCTCCCCACATATTGAAAATGATAATTTCATTGTTGGGATAGTCCCCGGTATTCAGGCAAAGGATTTTTAATACATCATTGATCCCATCTCCGTTAGGTGAGATTAAGTTGGGAACCCGGCAGATACCATCAGAAGTAACTTCTATGACTACCGTAGCCACATCACAAGCAATCTCGGTACAGTTATGACAAATCTGGTAACTGAAGCTATCAATTCCGATAAACCCGGCTAGTGGCTCATAAGTAAAGCTGCCAAATAAGTCCATGATAACCAGGCCATTATTGGCTGGATCAATAACCTCAATGTCGGGTTGTAATGCCAAATTGAAAGTATCATTTGCAACTACGTTACCCTGGAAACTCTTATCTTCTTCCGTTTCAAATCGATCATCTACAGCCTTAGGTGCACCTTCTACGGTAACCGTCACGGAAACTGCCTCCGTCTCACATCCATCT
>CBDUIU010000242.1:0-6426 GCA_965367335.1 uncultured Saprospiraceae bacterium | reverse complement strand
GCTTAGGTTGGATCAAAATATCGGCGTCTACGCCTGGCATGGAGAACATCACCTGGCTCACATTACGGCTTTGCTTCAGCGTTTGGGATAGCTTTTAACACAATACTTCCGGCAAACACCTGAGTGGCTGGTCCACATAACCAAATCTGCTCAAACCTGTTATCTGCTTTTTTTTCTAATAACACTTTTAGCTCTCCTCCTTTGGTTCGGATAGGAACTTCGGTGATGGTTTCATTTCCTTTTTCTAAAGCATAAGCAATCGCCGCAGCTGTGACTCCGGTCCCACAGGAAAGTGTTTCATCTTCTACGCCACGTTCATAGGTAGCGACGAGAATGCCTTCTTCCTTTTTCTCCACAAAATTAACATTCACACCTTCTTTGCGAAAACGTTTGGAGTAGCGAATGGCCTGACCATTCTCGACTACGTTAATATCATCCAGGTCTTCAGCAAAAATGACATAGTGAGGAGAACCGGTAGTCATCAGGTAATAATCTTCTCCATTTTCCACCTCAGCCACATCTATCATTTTCAACGCTACCCAACCATCTGATTCAATTCTGGCATCATGGGGTCCGTCAATAGCGAGAAAACGGGTCTGTTTTTCAATAAGGCCAAGAAAATTGGCAAAAGCGACAATACAACGTCCCCCATTTCCGCACATCGTACTTTCGTTACCATCGGAATTGAAATAGACCATTTCAAAATCAAAATCAGGATGATCCTGCAATAAGATAAGACCATCTGCACCAATTCCGAAACGGCGATCACAAAGCCACTTAACCACCTCAACATCACTACGTTGAAGATAATTTGGATTTCGATTATCGATGATGACAAAATCGTTACCAGTGCCTTGGTATTTGTAAAACGGGAGCGTCATAGTATAGCGGTATAAAGAAGATTAAAGGATAAACCCTAATTCCAGATAGTTTGTAATATACCGGAACAGGAAAGAGCATGTTTACATTTTAACAATTCGTTTACAAAATATATTGCCTCGTTGATCAGTTATCTTTAGCCAATAACAGCCGGGGACTAAATCATTTTTTTGTAGATAAAAGGACTGTACCATAAAATGATCTTCGTTCAGAATAATGGTCTGACCTTGCAAATTTAATATTTCTAATTTTTGGATCACAATTGAACTCTTGATCGCGATGCTTTCTTGAAAGGGGTTTGGGTAAATGAAAATATCATTACGTAATTCAGCATCCTTGGTCGCCGTCGTCTGTTCAACAACGAAAGGGCCGAATTGGTTGGAACAATCATTTTCATCGGTAACCGTACAAAAGTAATTTCCAGCAGGCAGTTCGCTAATGTCCGGCCCGGTGTCATTATTACTCCAGGTAATGCGATATGGTGGATTTCCACCTGCAATGACAATTTCAATACGTCCATTAGACTGCCCCGCAGTTGTAGCTATAATGTTAGTATCACTAAGGACCGGAGCAGAAAAACTGATCCTATCCCCAATTCCTACTCCCTTTACGGTGTGCGTACTATCATTTTTAATTTGGCTAAAAAGGAAGGGGAAAGATTGATCCGTCGTATCAAAATAAACATCTGATGCTACATTTTGCTGCCCAGCAGCGGAATAGCGCAGAAATAGGACGGGATCCTCATCCGGTAAACTGAGGCCTTGGAGCAAAACAGGATTAAACCAAACTGCATTCACCTTCCCTTCATTTCGCTGCTGATCATTAATAAATATACCATCCTCCATACTTGGTGCTGGCCAAACCGAATCGAGTTGGATGGCTTGTGGGTTCCAACGGAGCTGGAATTGAAAGGAACGAATCTCTATAAAATCCTTTACCCGGACAGCTTCCTGAAAGCTGCCGCCCGGACAAAGCGTATCACCGATGAGGTGCAATTCAGGCGGAAGCGTATCAATGACTCCAGCTTTGAGAGGAAAACAGAGCAGGCAAAAGATCATTGCTGATAAAAACCGCTGGAAAAAGAAAGCAGTCATCGGATCGGTGTCTGGTGAATAGAATCCGGATATACCTCAATTGGCTTGGGTTCTGCCGTAGACACTTTATCCGGATCATAATTGATGGCGGCCAAGCCCATCATGAAGAGGAGGAAAGCCAAGGCAATGTAGGAATTTCGCCAACCCCAAATATTACCAATATACTCCCCGTCAAAGGGGTCAAAATAGCTTTGTTTCTTTTTATCTTGATCTTTCATGACAAAAACTTGTTATACATTGAATATATTACGACTTTAAGTCCACCATTTAACAATAATCTTCTTTTTTATTGCGTAAAATTACACAACCTGGTACGAAAATCATTGTCTTTCCGGTTTAGTGGCATCTTATTTTAAAATGTTTGCTATCGGAGCTGTTCTGATCCAGACATTGAAATTCTGGTTAAATAAGCTTATTTTGTTGAGATATTTTCGAATAAAAAATTTATTTAATCCCTATATACAATCACTTTTATGAAAAATATTGGCTTAATGATTATGGTATCACTATGTAGTGCATTCTTTGCGGTTGTTATATACCGCTACTTTGATGATGCACCGGAAGTGATTTATCGAGATAGCAGTTCCGCGATGTACGCCAATTATAACGAAACAATCCTATCAGGAAAGTTACAACGTCAATTTCTTTCAACCGCTCCCACCAACTTCACCAACGCGGCAGAAGCGGTAACGCCTGCTGTTGTAAATATCCGCTCAAATGGTAGTTTGGATCTTTGGGGTGGTGGTTCGAGCGGCTCAGGGGTTATTATTTCCCCGGATGGCTATATCGTTACCAATAACCATGTTATTGAAGGAGGGCGAGATATCGAAGTAACCTTGAATGATAACCGGGAGTTTAGCGCAAAGTTAATAGGGACCGATGCTTCAACGGATATGGCCTTGATTAAAATTAGTGCACGTGGTTTACCTCATTTGTTCTTCGGCAATTCAGACTCCGTACGGGTAGGTGAATGGGTTCTTGCTGTTGGTAATCCCTTTAATTTAGAATCTACGGTGACAGCAGGGATCGTCAGCGCCAAAGGTCGTAATATTGACATCCTGGAAGAAGAATACAAGGTGGAGTCATTCATCCAGACTGACGCCGCAGTCAATCCAGGCAATAGCGGTGGTGCTCTAGTGAACACAAACGGCGAATTAATTGGCATCAATACAGCGATCATTACTCGCTCCGGCAGATATGAAGGCTACTCTTTTGCCGTGCCAGCCAACCTAGCTCGTAAAGTAATTCGGGATCTAAAAGATTATGGTATTGTCCAACGCGCCATCTTAGGGGTTAACATCGAGGATATGACTGATGAACTTGCTAAAGACCTGGGATTAAAAGCTGTAGAAGGTGTTTATATCAATCGGATCATTCAAGGAAGTAGCGCGGAAGATGCAGGTATGAAACGTGGAGATGTGATCGTTGGAATAAATAATATCCGGATTAAGACTATGCCCGAGTTGCAGGAACAGGTTGCGCGTTACCGACCTGGTAATAAAATAAATGTGGAGTACATCCGTAAGCAAAAGCGCTATCAAACTGATGTGATCCTGAAAAACAAAAGCAATACAACCGAGCTAACTACCATTGCTGATGGTTCCGTTTTGGAAGACTTGGGCGTAGAACTTCGTGACCTTTCCCGTTCCGAAAAACGACAACTTCAGGTAGAAGGGGTTATGGTCAAAAGTATTCTTCGCGGCTCAAAGATTGAGCGAACGAATATGGATCCGGGTTTTATCATCACGAAGGTAAACGAAGTAATGGTTGCTTCGGTTGATGATGTCATCGAAGAACTGGAAAACTCTAAAGGAAAAGTACTCCTGGAAGGGGTCTACCAAAATTATCCCGGAGAATGGGGCTATACGTTTTCCAAATAGCCCAATAAATTAGTCCTACAAGATTAAAAGTAAAAAATCGACCTTCGCGATAAATGCGAAACCAAAAGCGCCGGATTTTCATCCGGCGCTTTTGGTTTGTCAAGGTGTTTATTTTTCGTATTTTGCCCGTCCTTATTTAAAACAGGATAAAATCCAGTAAATACGTATGGCAAAAGTAGATATTGAAAAGAACAAGAATGTAGATGCTATGAAGCTGGCCGTATCACGGCTAAACTACATTTTAGATAATATTTCCTTAGGAGGCGGACAAAAGAAAATTGACAAACAGCACAGTCAAAATAAAATGACAGCCCGTGAACGGGTGCAATACCTGGTGGATGACGATTCCGATTTTTTTGAAATGGGTGCACTGGCTGGATTTGAAATGTATCAAGAATACGGCGGCTGTCCGGCTGGCGGTGTGGTATGCGGGATTGGAAAGGTCAGTGGCCGTCAATGTATGATCGTTGCAAACGACGCCACGGTGAAAGCCGGTGCCTGGTTTCCGATTACCGGAAAGAAAAATTTGCGGGCACAAGAGATTGCTATGGAAAACCGCTTGCCTTTGATTTATTTGGTTGATAGTGCCGGTGTTTTTCTTCCGATGCAAGACGAAATTTTCCCTGACAAAGAGCACTTCGGACGTATTTTCCGCAATAATGCCAAGATTTCCAGCATGGGCATTCCACAGATCGCTGCGATCATGGGGAGTTGCGTGGCGGGTGGTGCTTACCTACCGATCATGTCAGATGAGGCGCTGATCGTTGATGGGACTGGTTCTATATTTTTAGCTGGTCCTTATCTGGTAAAGGCAGCTATTGGAGAAAATGTAGACAAAGAAACTTTAGGAGGTGCCACTACTCAGTGTGAGATCAGTGGAGTGACGGACTATAAGATGCCGGATGATCCAACCTGCCTGGATACCATTAAAAAGCTGGTGGATAAATTCGGTCATTTTGAAAAGGCCGGTTTCGACCGTGCAGATCCTAAGCCACCTAAGGTGAATCCGGAAAACATGCTGGGGATCTTTCCTGAAAGTCCAACTAAGCCATATAAAACAAAAGACTTACTAAAATGTATCATCGATGATTCCGAGCTGGTGGAATATAAAGCGGGCTATGGGAAGTCTATCATTTGTGCTTATGCCCGGATAGATGGCTGGAGTGTAGGTATTGTTGTAAATAACCGGCAAATCGTAAAAACGACTACAGGTGAAATGCAGTTTGGCGGAGTTATCTACTCAGACTCAGCGGATAAGGCGACACGTTTTATCATGAATTGTAATCAGAAAAAAATACCACTGGTTTTCTTACACGATGTGACCGGCTTCATGGTAGGGTCCCGTTCAGAGCATGGAGGAATCATAAAAGATGGGGCTAAAATGGTGAATGCCGTATCTAATTCTACGGTACCTAAGTTTACTGTGGTGATGGGAAATTCCTACGGTGCCGGAAATTGTGCAATGTGTGGTAAGGCCTATGACCCACGACTCATTGTTGCCTGGCCAACCGCAAAAATCGCAGTAATGGGCGGCTCACAGGCAGCAAAGACGTTGATGCAAATTGAAGTGCGATCAAGAAAATCCAAAGGTGATGAATTGACAGCGGAGGAAGAGCAAAGTATGTTTGATAAAATCAAAAAGAAATATGATGATCAGACCTCTGCTTATTATGCGGCTTCCCGTTTGTGGGTGGATGCCATCATTAACCCGCTTGATACCCGCCGGTTTATTTCCATTGGGATCGAAGCAGCTAATAATGCGCCAGTTGAAAAGTTTAATCCAGGTATATTACAGACTTAAATCATTCCAGATGGTGGATAACAGAGGCCAGGTCAATTGCCCTGTCTTTTTTATCTACCTTCTTCCACTTTGTTGATTTTCAAAATTCTATCGACTGTTCTATCGAAAAACAAAAACCATGAAATACCTCTTCCCTACCCTGCTCCTTAGTTTGCTATTCTTTTTCTCTTGCCGGACTAAAAAAGACATGCCTAATAACAATACAAGTACAGACAAATGTACCCATGAAGGAACAGTGAAAGACTTCACCGGCCTGGATGGTTGCAAGTTATTAATCGTGATGGATGACGGCACCAAGTTGTTACCCCAAACTATAAATGACGACTCATTCGTCCTGGCAGAACACCAGCGGATAAGTTTTTCTTACAAAGAAATTGAAGATGCCGTCAGTATCTGCATGACAGAAAATGCCATTGTGGAGGTGACCTGTATTAAACTATTGGAACAACGTCCGGTGGCCAAGGAATGTCTGAAAACGGAAAACCTGAATGCTGCTCCCTGGATGACCACAGCTTTGCAAAAACACGATGCGCTAAAAGTTGAACGTTACGAATATTTGGATGATGGGTGGGCCTACTTTTTCAAAAATATTAAGCATGGTTTTCTGTATGATTGTCAAGGTAACTTTTTATGCCAGGTTGAAAAAAACAGATTGGATCAGTGTAAGAGTCCAGTGAAAAACCCAAGAGCAGGCGTAGTAATTTGGGAGAGTACCGACCGGTAAAAGGTAGCCAGTGTATACGCAAGGCAGGATTAAAAGATAGCTTACAAG
>CBDUIU010000241.1:0-6435 GCA_965367335.1 uncultured Saprospiraceae bacterium | reverse complement strand
GGATAAGATTTGCTCATTGTAGCCGATTGAGATGGGCCAGAACAAGTCTAATTAACAACCTCATAGGATTTACGAACATACACGAAGGAGCCTTTGTGTTGGACAACTGCAATAACGGAGAACTGACTGTTTTTCTTTACTTTTTTAACAAACTGCTTCATTTCTTTGCTTACAACCCCCCGACTTTTTTTCTCTTTATAATTATTTTTTCGTTCATAGGCAAAGATCAATTCTGTGATAGGTTTAGCATTTCCAAACGGGTCGCGAACGATAATATTTTTTTCAAGTTGTTCTACCAATGCAGACTTACTAACTTTATTGCTATTCAATTTTCCCCAATTAACGGTAAACAGTTCTCCTTCTTGCTGACCATTATCTTTAAAGAAAAATTGAACCGGTAAATTGAGTTTTACTTTAACATACTGACCTTTATCGCGGGCAGGTTCCCAGGTAGGCATAGCTGATAAAACTTCTAAGGCTGCGTCACCACAACCTCCGCCTATATCCCGCAATACCTCGCAATCCATTATTCGCCCAGCCTCATCAATTACAAATTGCACTAAGACAGTCCCTTCAATTCCTGCTTTTTTTGCAGCCTCCGGGTATCTAATGTGATCTGCCAAATAACTGACTAAAGCTTGGTTGGAGCATTGCCGCTTTTCCGCTGAGCCGTCCGCATAGGTGCTACAACCGGGAAAATAAGGCATGAGGTCTGCATGGGTTAGAGGAGCAGATTGACCTACCGCAACTATGGGTAGTATAAGCCAAAGAAAGGAAAGGATTCGTGTTGTTTTTCTCATTGTTCGTAGCTGTTTGTCCAAGGGTAATTGCTACAAAAATCAGACCGTTAAACGGTCCTGTTAATTAGAGGGTTGCTGGGCCAGGTGAGACAGGGAAGAGCGAATTTCCAACGGGTTAAATTGTCGTGGTTTTTCTGCAAAAGCCCCGGTTTTATCAATGATATAATAATGAGGAAGGACTTTTACTTCGTATTCCTTAACCATAGATTGTCCCGAGAGCCCTGCTGCCCGAACATTGACCCCGCCTAATCCTAGCTCCCGTATTTTATTTTGCCAACTCTTCTCATTTTTATCTAAAGAAACATTCAAAAAAGTAACCCCTGCTTGTTCTAACTCTTCTTGAATAGGTTTCAACTCTCGCATTTTTGCAATACAAGGACGACACCAGCTAGCCCAAAAATTTAAATAAATGACTTTTCCCCGAAACTCTGATAAATGAATTTCTTTGCCACTTATATCCGCTAGCCCAAAATCCGGTGCCTGGCTACCCGGGGCATAACGAATAGTTTTCTGATAAACAGAAATGACTTTATCTTCAAACAAGGGGTAAGGGTTTTTTTGGGAAAATTCGTGATATTTTGGAAGGATTTCATCAAACTGTGCGGCCCGCAACGCTTTGACAATCATCTCTGATTGCACAAATGATTTTGCTTTTTTATATAGCCCTCGTGTTGCCAAATTATATTGAGCTACGAAGGGATTGGCTTTGCTTTTTTTTGCTTCATTCTGATGATTGACAAAAGCCAAAAGATACTGACGCAACCAGTAATTCCCAATAAAGTTATTATCAACTGGTATTTCAGCGATGAAGTCAAAATAATCTTTTTCCAGACTATATTTATTTTTAAATACGTGTCCATAAAGCATCATGTGGTAGGCCCAATCATAGATGATCTCTGTTTCGAGAAAAGCGGCAAAGGTACTGGTGATCGCTTTATCCTGCTTAGTGATAGAATGAAGTAATTCCAGAGCTTTTTCTTTTCGCAAAAGCATATGACGAGTAAACACGGTACGGTCGCTGTTGAGCATTAGATCTTCAAACCGAGGACCATTGCTATACCAAAAACTACCATAGCGATACTGAACCAGCTTAAATGGATCCAGTTCTGGTGGGTTATCGTTAAAATAGGTATAAAGGAGCCGGTTATTTGCACTACTGCGGCCTTCAAAATGAAGGTTTTCCTGAAATTTACCAGCATCTGTATAGACAAATAAAGTATCCCCTGGCTCCAGATAAAGCAACGCTTTATTATTAGCATATTTTAAGGAAACAAGTTGCGGTTCATTGATCTGAACCGCGAAGGCAAAACTGCCATCAGTAAGGATATTAGAAGTGTAATTATCTTTTTTTCCAGTTAAATAGAATTGATTGACCTGCAGGTCTATGGTATTGGCCGGGCCATACTGCTCAATCTTACCCATTACTAAAGTGTTCTGAGCAGCAGCGATTTCGAGAAAGCAAGCCCAAACAACAACTAACAAAATGGCGTAACCTGGCATCCTGGTCATAAAGTAATACATTAATATTAACTTTTAAATTAATATAAAAATAATGCCAATCTATTGATAATTAGCACGGAGATGAAAACCGAAACGATTGGTTACAGGTCAATTCATCCTACTTTTGTTTTCACGGTTTTGAAAAGGTGGTCGGAGTATTCGTCTTGTGTGAGAATGGGAGTTCCACTTTAAAGTAACGCCTAAATCATCAAAGAATATATAAAAGAATTACGTAACTTTCGATAAAATTGTAATAAAAATGGAAAAATCTAACAAGATAGATGCAAAATTAGCACCTAAACCCGTAGGATTATATCCTCATGCACGCCAAGTAGGAAATTTACTTTTTCTATCCGGGATAGGGCCTCGACATCCAGAGACCAATGAGGTGCCCGGATTAACACAATCCAATAGTGGTAATTTTACTAGCTTTGATTTTGCAGCACAGTGTCATGCAGTTTTTCAAAACGTCAAAATTGTCCTGGAAGCTTGTGGCGCAGATTGGGATTCCTTGGTAGATGTCACTGTTTTCTTAACAGATATGCAGCGGGATTTTCATACCTACAATAAAATCTATGCGGAATATTTTAAAGACAACCAACCTTGCCGAACCACGGTTGGAATTAATGCTCTACCTACTCCTATTGCTATTGAGTTGAAATGTATTGCTGTGACGGGCGAAAAATAATCCTCCTTAGCCAGCTACCAAAGTTCCCACGGACTCACCCTGCACGATACGCATCAGGTTTTCCTGCTTATTAATATCAAAAACAACAATTGGAATATTATTCTCCTTACAAAGCGTAAAGGCTGTCATATCCATAATTTTTAAGCCTAAACGAATCGCTTGAGTAAAGGTAATCTGATCAAACTTAGTGGCATTGGGGTCTTTTTCCGGATCAGCAGTATAGACACCGTCTACCCGAGTTCCTTTGAGTATTACATTGGCATTGATCTCATTTGCTCGCAGTGCCGCAGCTGAGTCTGTCGTAAAATAAGGATTTCCAGTTCCAGCTGAAAAAATCACGACTCTACCCTTTTCCAAATGGCGAACAGCCCGACGACGAATATAAGGTTCAGCTATCTCTTTCATGTCAATGGCAGAAATCAATCGCGTGTAAACCCCTGCTGACTCTAAGGCACTTTGCAGCGCCATTCCGTTAATGACAGTACCAAGCATGCCCATATAATCCCCTTGCACACGTTCAATTCCGGAAGCTTCGGCTTGCAGGCCACGGAAAATATTACCACCACCTATGACAACAGCAACTTCAATCCCCGCCTTTACCAATTCTTTGATCTGCCCTGCATAGTGTCTCAACATAGCTGGATCTATACCAAAGCTATTCGATCCCATCAATGATTCACCGCTGAGCTTAAGTAGAATTCTTTTGTATTTAATCATAACTGGAGGCGACTTTTATTTATTTGAGCTGTTGTTAAGTTACGACAGAAGTAAGCTTATAGGTACAAAAAAAGCGAATTAAATTAATAATTCGCTCTTTTAGTTGAAGACTTTTCGTTTATCCAAGTTTAACGTGCTTGAATGAAGTGACGGTTAAATCACTGTCGACGCTTTTGAGATACGCGCCAACTGTCTGCTTACTATCTTTTACGTAAGCTTGATTTAGTAGAGTGTTTTCTTTGAAAAATTTATTCAGTTTACCCATCGCAATTTTTTCAATCATTGCTTCTGGTTTACCCTCTTGACGAGCAATATCTTTTCCAATTTCTATCTCCTGTTCGATGATTGATTGATCAACACCTTCTTTGTTAACAGCTACCGGATTCATTGCAGCTACTTGCATCGCTACGTTACGGCCAGCAGCGTAAGCATCATCACCACCTTTGGTCAAGCTAACCAAAACGCCAGCTTTATTGCCCATGTGGATATATTCAGCCACTTGAGGTGCCTGGAGTGCTTCGTAAGCGGATAATTCCAGTTTTTCATTGATTACGCCAATTTGCTCTGTTACTTTCTCCCCGACTGTCATGCCGTCTGCATATGGCGTAGCTAGTAACGCTTCCAGGTTAGCAGGCATCGTATTCAAGGCTAATGCTGCGAAAGAATCAACCAAGTTAACAAAAGCCTCATTTTTGGCTACGAAGTCCGTCTCGCAACTCAATTTCACGATAACACCTTTTGTGCGATCATCAGAAACTTTTGCAATAACGACGCCTTCTTTAGCATCGCGGTCTGCTCTTTTTGCAGAAACTTTTTGACCTTTTTTACGAAGGATTTCAACAGCTTTGTCGAAATCACCTTCTGCCTCTCCCAAGGCTTTTTTACAATCCATCATACCTGCGCCAGTTTGATCGCGCAGTTTTTTGACGTCAGAAGCTGATATTTTTACCGTAGACATTATATAATTGATTTAAAAGGTTTCCGAATTACTTTTTAGCCGTTGCTTCGCGTTCCGTTTTGCTTTTTTGACGCTCTTCCAAACCTGTCTTGATTGCATCTACCATATAATTGGTAATGATAGAAACAGACTTGGTTGCATCATCGTTGCCTGGAATCGGGAAGTCAACTTTAGTTGGATCAGAATTAGAATCAACAATACCAAAGGTGCGTAGTCCTAATTTTTTGGCTTCAGCTAAAGCAATGTGCTCATGGTGGATATCCACGATGAAAATAGCCGATGGAATACGATTTAAATTAGCAATTCCTCCTAAAACTCTTTCTAACTTAGCACGTTCCCGCTCTAAAGTCAAGCGTTCTTTTTTAGTAACGCTGGTTAAGGAACCATCAGCTAACATACGCTCGATGTTCTGCATCTTTTTTACTGACTTACGGATAGTAGAAAAGTTAGTCATCATCCCTCCTAACCAACGATCAGTAACGAAAGGCATACCTACGCTGCGAGCTGCATTAGCAGTAATCTCACGTGCTTGTTTTTTAGTTGCAACAAACAATATCTTTTTACCGGAACGAGCGATTTGGCGCATGGCATTAGCCGCATCTTCCAAACATTCTAAGGTCCGATTCAGATCAATGATGTGGATACCTCTACGCTCCATGAAGATATACGGAGACATTTTAGGATTCCATTTTCTTTTTAAGTGCCCGAAATGTACACCAGCATCAAGCAACTCTTTATATGTGGGTTTTTCCATTTTACTATCTGGAATTTGTGGTGATCAATAATAAGGTGAAATAAGTAACCAAACGATAAATTAACGTTTGGAGAACTGGAAGCTCTTTCTCGCTTTTGGCTTACCGTATTTCTTACGTTCTACTACACGAGCATCACGCGTAAGGAATTTACGGCTTTTCAGCGGCGACTTGAAGTCTTCGTTTAATTTAACCAAGGCTCGAGAGATAGCCATACGAACAGCCTGAGCTTGTCCTTTGTAACCACCACCACTAACGTTAATTTTTAAATCGTAGATATTACCTTCTACCTCAACGGTAGTGAAAGGTTCAGTGATGTTGTGTTGAATATGTCTTTGTGGGAAGTATTCTTTGTAATCACGGCCGTTCACAACGATTTTACCTTCACCTTTGCTCAGGTAGACTCGTGCAACAGACGCTTTTCTTCTTCCGACGGCATTGATCATTTCCATATCCTAGTGAATGATTTTAAGCTCGATTGAATGATTATTTAATTTCTAATTTCTCTGGCTTCTGTGCACCGTGAGGGTGCTCGCCATCCGTGTATACGAACAATTTCTTGATCATTGCACGTCCCAGTTTGGTTTTAGGCAGCATACCTTTTACCGCACTTTCTACGATTGCTGTTGGCTTTTTTTCCAACTGCTCCTGTGCAGTACGGCGTTTTTGGCCACCTGGGTAACCTGAGAAAGTGATATACTCTTTTTGGGCCCATTTACTACCGGTAAAACGGACTTTATCTGCATTGATTACGATAACGTAATCGCCACAGTCTACGTGTGGAGTATAGCTAGGCTTGTGTTTGCCACGTAAAACTTGAGCTATTTTAGTGCCCAAACGACCTACTACCTCGCCCTCAGCGTCAACTACAAACCATTTACGGTCTACAGTTTCCTTTTTCGCTGATTGTGTTTTATAACTCAAAGTATTCACAATGAATCGTTTTTGATATAAATTAATTGGTGTGTCAGCTAGTTTTAATTGCTTTACGTCACACCTCCCGTAAAAGCAGGTGCAAAG
>CBDUIU010000240.1:0-6446 GCA_965367335.1 uncultured Saprospiraceae bacterium | reverse complement strand
GAGAGCTATCTTTTTTCAGGCCTTTTTTATGCATGATAAAAATTGGGACTGGAGTTCCATCTTTTGAAGTATAAAAATTAATATTAGCCTCGATATTAGTAGTATCTAAGGGGGCGTTTCGTTCAAAATGTAATTCCCATTCCAGTGTTTTACCATCCAGTTTATACACCTTTCCCGGAGAGGTAAAGGAGCTCATGTTTATATAAAGTACGTTAGAGGGGCGGTGATAATTAATGGCTCCAACACTTCCTAATTCTGGACTTTTTATCTCACCAATGAATTGTCCATCCAATCGATAAACAAACAAACTACTGATCACATCCTTTTTTGCCTGTACGATGATTTTATCAGAGGTCACTACAAAAGATTCTAAAACCATATCCTTTTGCTCTGGTATGAGGTTTTTCCAATTTGCAAAGGTAGGTTGGTCTTTTTTTGCCGACATGATTTTAAAATTGGGAGCCTCATGATTAGTTAGAAAATACAAGGTATTATCCAGGGCATACGGTTGTGCACGATATTTTTTACTATCATAAATTAGATACTCACCATCTATCTGATTAACAGGGCGCATTTTTAAACTGTTGGAATAAAAATCACCAGCGGAAATAAAGGTCAAATTACTGTACCGAGTATCCCAGATAGACATAAAGTCTTTCGCGTCTTTAGGGGAAAAGAGAAAAACGTCTTTTGCTCGAGGGTGTCCAATTTTATGACGATATGTTTTAAGCGGAATTTGTTGTTCCAACATTTCCTTGGTACCGACAGTAAGGTAAGCATGAGCCTCATCTTTTGTCCAAGTAAAACCACGCAATCCTTCAATCGGTTCACCTAGTATTTTCCCGGAGAGCGTATCTACAATGTAATAGTTACTAATTTCTGCTCCTTTATATTGAATGCCAATTGCCACTCGATCACCTTCCCGAGTAAAGGAAACGCCAGAGATGGCAGAAAGCCCACTAGGATCCAAACTAATTGGGTCAAAAATTAATTGGTCCTTTCCTTCTAGACGAGTGTATAACTTATATTGTTGTTCTCCTTTTTTCTTTAAATAGAAAAACTGACGTTGACCTTCAAGAAAGAGAGGACCCTGAATGTCACGGTCCAGGTATGCGCTGATTTCCTCTCTTAAATTAGGAATAGTATCGCCGGCTTGAAGGTAGGACATGGTTTCCTCGTGTTGATTACGTGTCCAATCAATAACTGTTGGATCATCTTTATCTTCCAGCCACTGGTAGGAATCAGTGATTTGAATTCCATGGTGCGTCTCAACTACAGGGACAACTTTAGTAAAGGGAGGTGTAAATGCCATGTGAGCGTATAAAGTTATGTGGGAAAAAACCTTCTAATCAAGGATTTCTAAGTGATCTAATAATTCGTCTAGTTCATCAAAAGATTTGAAACCAACCTTTTCTTCTTCGCTGCCGCGTATATCTAATCCATATGGATGAACCATTTCAATAAATGAAAGAGGGTTGTTATCTTCAAAAGAGAGTTGGAAAAAAAAGTGATGTTGCTGGCAAAGCCTATTCAAGCTATCTAATAATTCTGGGTTGGTTTGAAGTTGGGACCAACTAATCTGATTGGAAGAAAAGTCGATTAAGAAATAGTTTACGGATGCAGCTCGATCTTTTACAAAAGGGATTAGTTGTTGTTTGATATCATCCAAGTGTTCAACAACAAAAGTCTGAATGATTGTCTTTTCTGATAATACATCTAGTTGATGCAAAGGCATATAGGGGTGTAGTTGGATGGCATCAAGGTTTAGTTCCTCACTTAACGCTAGAATCTCTTTGGCATCTTGTAATCCAAAGTTGCCAACAATTTTTGGTCCTTCCACCCAGTCACAAATCGCATGAATTTCGGCAGTACTTAGGTAAGATTCATTACTGGTTTCTAAGTTGAAAGTCAGCCAGTCGACTCCTCTTGCAGCAAAATACCGAGCATCGGTCAAATTGTTAATTTGACTTGCTTTGATTGGTAATTGATTCATAGTGCGAAATAATGTTTGTAAAATAAATAAAAGCAAAAAATTATTTTCAGTGGAACTTTCTAGATATTCCGTGTGTTTAGAGCATACACTTGGCCAATAGCAACCGATAGGGCATAGTATTTGTCTCCCCCTCAATATATATGATTTATTTTTATTCTGTAGTGCCTTGGGCATAACTATTCAAAGCAAAAGTACTTTTATAAAAGCAAAAACCAAAGGTTCATGACATCCCCCAATTACTATGAACAGGTTTTCGCAGTAACACAAAAAATCCCCCGTGGTAGAGTTTCAACTTACGGAGCAATAGCAGACTACTTAGCACTGGGCTCAGCGCGGATGGTTGGCTGGGCGCTCAATAAATCGGTTACTGCCTTTAATATACCTGCTCATCGAGTCGTCAATAGAAAAGGAGAACTAAGCGGACGAAACCACTTTCCTACACCAACACTTATGCAAGAATTACTTGAAAATGAAGGAGTCAAAGTAATTGACAATGTAATTCAAGACTTTGATCGTCATTTATGGATCCCAGCCGAGGAGCTGGATGAAGAAATGTAGGTAAATTGTTGTGTGGTTTATTCATGCGATGATTTAGCTAAATTGTACACCACAGAAAAACAATCTATTATGAAAAAGGTATTAGGGATTATTAGCTTTATCGTCGCAACGCTCATTCTTTTCAATTCAAATACAGCAGCGCCAGATATTGTTTATTGGGATGAACATGGAGAACTATCATGGGATGACTTTAAAGGTTATCCTGCCTATGAGAAAGAAAACATTTCAGCACTAACAGCCTCGGGGATCGTACAATATACCGGATGCAAGGAAGGGAGAATCACCTATATGGTGCAAGCCTATTTTGAGCGGAATGAATCTTGGGTGAAGTCCGAGGCATTAACGGATTATCATCTTGCTCATGAACAATTACACTTCGACATTACTGAACTTTATGCCAGAAAAATTCGCAAGGCCTTGGCCGAGCGACGCTTTCTCTGTGGCCAAGAAACGGAGTTCAATGCTTTTGTAGCTAAAATGTCCAATGAGTGGCAAATGGCCCAATTGGAGTATGATAAAGAAACGGAACATAGCATAAATCACAACATGCAAAAAATATGGCATCTAAAAATTGAAGAGTCTTTGGAAGTGTTAGATGCACATAAATAAATTGACCAATGCACTAACCTAATACAGCCGATATTCTTTGGAAAAGAATATCGGCTGTACTATTTTATGTTGGATTACAGAGCAAAGCTTGCGTTATATTCATAATAATATTCACCTTTTATCGTTCATGTCGAGAGAATTAGTTTAGATTGAATAGTTTTGATCAACCTAAACATAAATGAATTTATGCCATTTAAATTTGAACAATTTATGCTCCGCTTTTTTGTGTTCCTGCTATTTTTGTTTTCCGGTATGATTAATCCTGTTGCTCAACCTTCTATTGTCGGTACTTGGAAAACGATCGATGATAATACTGGTGAAGCAAAATCTTACGTAGACATTTTTGAGAAGGATGGAAAGTTCTATGGAAAAATAGTCCGTCTGCTTAAATCTTCGGAAGATAAAGTTTGTGATGCTTGTCCAGGAGAAAAGAAAGGGAAGCGTTTAGTTGGAATGGAGATTATTTGGGACATGGAGCCTTATAAAGATTATTGGAGTGGTGGCCGTATAATGGATCCTGAAAATGGAAAAACTTATAAATGTAATATATCATTAGAGAAAGATGAAAAACTTGAGGTGAGAGGCTATGTTGGATTCTCCGCGTTGGGGCGTAGTCAATATTGGTACCGAGTCAAATAATCCACATAGTATTAGCATTTCCTTATGATTTCCTTAACGCTACACAATAATTTTTTTCTCAGATAAGTTTTATTAGTGCTTTTTTATTTATCAATCAATTCAATGTGCATGAAGCAAAATTTTACAACAGATCAGTTAATTAGTTTTCTCTACAAAGAAACATCCGTTGCAGAAAGTATGGCTATTGGCCAGGCTTTGGAAGAAGATTGGAATTTGTTTGAAACTTATCAGGAGTTATTGCTTGCCAAGCAACAACTACCCCAGGTAAGCTTCTTACCTTCCTCTCAGACCATCCAAAACATCCTTGGCTATAGCGAACAGTCTGCCGTGCCAATGCACTAAAGGTGTAAATCTTTTGTAAGAAGACAATGCCTTTTATCTAAAGGCTAAGCTCTTAATGAATGACAATTCATTAAGGGCTTTCTTTTTTAATTATAAACCAGTATTTATATAAGAAAAATAAGGATGCTAGAAAAAATATAAAAAATTTGTTTAGTTTCTTGTTTTTAAAAAACAAATAGTTTATGTTTGTGGTGTTATTAAACAATAACTGGATAATTAATATAAAATCACAAGTTGAATAACAATCTCTCTTTTTTAAATCACTAAAAATTTTACAACATGTCAAACAATCGAGAATCCAAATTAAAAGCGCTCAAACTGACGGTTGATCGCCTTGAGAAAACTTACGGTAAAGGTATCGTAATGAAGTTAGGTGATAAGCAGGTCGTTGATGCGGAAACAATCCCTTCCGGCTCTTTAGGCTTAGACTTGGCCTTAGGTATTAATGGCTTCCCTAGAGGCCGAGTAGTAGAAATCTATGGACCAGAATCTTCTGGTAAGACGACATTAGCTATTCATGCAATTGCAGAATGCCAAAAACAAGGCGGGATAGCTGCTTTTGTTGATGCAGAGCATGCTTTTGACAGGACTTATGCAGAAGCGCTAGGGGTCGATACTGAAAATTTGCTTATCTCCCAACCAGACAATGGAGAGCAAGCATTGGAAATTACTGAAAATTTAATTCGTTCTGGTGCCATTGATATCATTGTAATTGATTCTGTTGCCGCTCTCGTGCCTCGCAGTGAGATCGAAGGGGAAATGGGTGAATCCAAAGTTGGTTTACAAGCTCGCTTGATGTCTCAAGCATTAAGAAAATTGACAGGTACGATCGGCCGAACAGGATGTTGTTGCGTCTTTATTAACCAGTTAAGGGAAAAGATCGGCGTAATGTTCGGCAATCCAGAAACCACTACTGGTGGAAATGCATTGAAATTCTATTCTTCTGTCCGTTTAGATATCCGCAAATCTGGATCTGCGATTAAGGATAAAGAAGGAAATGTAGTCGGAAATCACGTTAAAGTGAAAGTCGTTAAAAACAAATTGGCACCTCCTTTCCGTATTGCTATGTTTGACATTACCTATGGGACGGGTATCTCTAAAGTTGGTGAAATTGTCGACTTGGGTGTTGATAATGAAGTTATCCAGAAAAGTGGTGCATGGTATAGCTATGGCGGTGCTAAGATTGCTCAGGGACGGGAAGCTGCAAAACAGTTTTTCCTTGATAATCCGGAAGTAGCTATTGAAGTCGAAAATAAGATTAAGGCGGCGGTTATCGGTACCGTTGAAGAAGATAGTACACCTGAGGTGAAATCAGAGAAGGAGGAGTCCAAGGAAATAAAGAAGTGATTTAATAGAGAATTGTTGCGTGTTGCATGTCCGTTCTGGCTAAGCTGGAACGGACAATTTTTATTTTAGATACACCCAAACTTATCAAAACCCCCATCGTATAAGCTAATGGAATAGAAGTTTAGGCAAAAATAACCAAACAAGAGTATTTGTTTATTAGCGAAATCCAGTTATTTTGTCGGACCTCATTAGAGTTTCATTACCTTCACAAATGAACTAACCAACTGGGTGAGACTATTTATATATATATTATTTGTTTCGGTGATATTATTTTGTTGTGCTATTAATAGTTTAGCACAACCCATAGACGATTTTCAAGAAGTAGTCCCCGAGAAAAAAAAGGATAAATGGATTCCGCTACTTTACTCTCTAGAGGGAGGTTTTTATAAAGACTCAGTTACTATAGAACTTACAGCACCAAATGCAACTATTTATTATACGCTTAACGGTGCATATCCTTCCCGAACACATGCAAAAGTCTATAGCCAACCAATTAAAGTCTCACAAACAACAGTTATCAGAGCAGTAGCTCGTAGAGCTAAAAAGCGTAGTAAGGTAATTGCCCACACCTTTTTTATTAACGAGCCACAATCTACATTTCCGGTCATATCCATCGCCGTGACACCTTCTTTGTTATTTGACCCAGAGAAAGGCTTATACATGAAAGGACCAAATGCCATAGACTCTTTGTGGAAAAAAGAGGGAGCTAATTTTTGGAGCAAACGAGAGATTAAGATTAATACGGAAATTTATGAAGTGGATAGAAAAAATGTTTTTAATAGTGTTACCGGGTTTCGGTTGTTTGGGGGAATGAGTCGATTGTTTCCTCAAAAATCAATGACTATTGTTGCACGCGATCGCTATGGTAAAAAGCGGATTAAACACCAAGTTTTTGGGAAAACAGGGTTAAAAAAATATAAATACTTAGTATTAAGAAATTCAGGTAGTGACTGGGGGA
>CBDUIU010000239.1:0-6453 GCA_965367335.1 uncultured Saprospiraceae bacterium | reverse complement strand
CTGGTCTTTCTTCACCTCACCACGTAGGATCCGACCAATGGCAATCCGACCGAGGTATTTTGAAAAATCGATGGTCGTAATCCGCATTTGCAAAGTACCTTCCTGAACTTTAGGAGATGGGATGTGCTCCAGGATTTGATCCAGTAAATAGGAAACATCCTCGGTTTGTGTCTTCCAATCTTCACCCATCCAGCCATTTTTCGCAGAACCATACACCGTAGGGAAGTCCAATTGGTCCTCAGAAGCGTCCAGGTTAAACATCAACTCAAAAACAGCCTCGTGTACCTCATCAGGCCGGCAGTTTTCTTTATCTACCTTATTAATAACCACAATTGGCTTTAAACCCAGTTCAATGGCTTTACTCAAGACGTAACGAGTTTGAGGCATCGGGCCCTCAAAAGCATCAACGAGAAGCAAAACACCATCCGCCATGTTTAAAACCCGCTCAACTTCACCACCAAAATCGGCGTGACCAGGAGTGTCGATGATATTAATTTTGGTGCCTTTGTACTCTACAGCTACATTTTTGGAAAGGATGGTAATTCCTCTTTCTCTTTCCAAATCATTACTATCCAAAATTAATTCTCGTTTTTCCTCATTGTCACGAAATAAAGAACAATGATAGAGGATCTTGTCCACTAGAGTCGTTTTTCCGTGGTCAACGTGGGCGATAATTGCTATATTTTTTAACTCCATTTTATGCCTATTTTTTTGGCGGTGCAAAGGTACGTCTTTTTGGGAATATGTATTGTTAAAATTATAATAAATTCCTTGGTTTCAGGGTTTTACCGAATTATTAGTATTAGAGCTATGCTCCCCCCGGGGTGCTAAATGATCCGAAAGGAGTCCTTAAAGCACAAAAAGCGGAATGGAAAAGAGTCAAATATTACCCGTTTTTGGGTATTTGTACCGCCGAGAATTATCGTATCTTTGCTTTAGTCGAGAATAGTACGCATTACCTACAATTTAACTTCCTCTAACAAGAATCTTACGGAATTAATTCCTGGGTTTGTCTATACGAAATCTATTCGATTTTTGACGAAAGTTAGTCCTTCAAAGCAGATTTCTGATTTTAAAGTTGTTGACCCGTAAAGTTATTTACTTTATGTAGGTCCATTGTTTTATTTGGATATAGTATTCATGAGCTGTTAACGTACAGTTTGTGATGCCATGATAGTTCAATTTTTGGTTATGGAGATCATTGGCTGTGAAGAGATAAAAAATTATAACAGTTTTTGACTTCGCTGGTTACCGGGCTTGCCCGGTAACCAGTAACTTTGAACCAGCGAAGGCTGGTCTACCCCGTCCGCCTGTTGGATGATTATCCGGCAGGTCTCCCCCCCTCCTTTTTCCTTCAATGGATGTATGCATTCATTGATGCTGTTCCGGTACCCGACTTTGGGTGGGTCAGGAAGATCTTGTATGACATTTATGGTAATATTTCATTATCTTTGTAGCACCTTTTTGATTTTTTTTGCCTGTCTGCCTGAGCGCAGAAATTCGGGTTTGATATCAATTATAATCCCATGTTAAAAACGCTACTTACAATTGCCATTTCTGCATTTTTTATCCTGACCCTCCGGGCGCAGCAGCTTCCTCTTTTTACACAGTATCAATCTTCTACCGGAGTACTTAATCCGGCTGCCCTGTCTCAGGGGTATCTTTATAATGAATATAACCTTGACTTTGGTGCTGCCTATCGATTGCAATGGGCAGGAATTAAAAACGCACCCCGCACTCAGTCGATTCACGGCTCCTATTTTTACGAAGGAAATGGGATTAACTTACTATCCGGAGGTTATTTGTTAAATGACCAAACGGGCCCTACCGGTTTCACCGGTGCTTATGGCCGGTTTGGAGTTGTATTAAGTGAAGATCCTTACTGGGGAGGGTTCTCCCTGGCTTTGAGTTTTGGCCTGGTTCAATATCGTGTGAATAATTCCGAAATTGAATTGTTGGAGAAAGAGGATATTTTGGCTAATAATGATCAGTCTCAATTATTTCCCGATGCTGGTTTTGGTTTGTTCTATTACAAAAAAATGCGATCCGGCTGGTTGGATGATAGTTACTTGTACGGAGGCATATCCGTTCCACAATTAATTGGTTTAGATTTATCATTTGAAAGTGAAAACGGTGGTTATCAAATTAAGCGGATTCAACATTTTTACGGATTAGCCGGGTTAATAAAAGACTTCGGGGATGGCAACGTCCTGGAGCCAAGTATCTGGATGAAATACGTAGATGGAGCACCAATCCATGCAGATATTAACTTGCGCTATCAATTACAAGGTAGTTTTTGGTTAGGGGCCGGAGGGTCAACTGCTGGTACAATGCATCTGGAAACAGGTTTTATTTTAGGTGAAAACACGGGCTTCTTTGGCGACTTAAGAATTGGATACAGCTTCGATTATTCATTCCAAAGCTTTGGTCCTCAGGTAGGTAGCACGCATGAGTTTAGTGTGCGGTATTTCCTGGGAGAATAGTTATGTTAATATTTTATTTGAAAAATACCATCTTTAGGGTATTGGTCATCTCAGAAAACTTGCCTTATCTTTGTGACGAACATGAACAAAAACGTTTCTCATTAACCGAAATAATTATCCCATGAAAATCTTTACTCCCCACGTCCTTTCTACGTCTTCGCGTAAGACATTCATTTTTTCATTTCCTTTAGACATTGTGGCCACGTATAACTAGTTAATTTATTTGACGTAATGATCGTCAATGTAAATTAATAGTTTTGTTATTTTGTTGATATAAAACAAAATAAATACGTAAAAAGATTTTCTATCTACTAGTAAATTTGACTTTGTGTAATAACATTAGTTACACAATTCACGATACTTGTCACTTAGATTTCGCGATTGATTCACTTCTGGTAACTGTTGGTGTCGGACATATCCGATTTTATAAAATGTAGAACCTTGCATCTTTCTTTTTAAAAGATGTAAGCTTGAATAAAAAAATTACCCTCCCAAAAGATACCAACATAGGTGCCGAGTTCTTTTCGGCACCACCTTGTTACCAAGAAGAAAGGGGGTGTGAAAAGTGACATATAAAAAGGCAATAGTTTAGAGATTCTTATAGATCAGTTTTATTAGGAGTAGACCCTCTCTACAAAGGTAGAGAGGGTTTGTTTTTTTATCTTTAATTGTGCTTTTGTATTAGGTAGGAAACTATTACACTATCTGTTTATTTTGATCACAACATACTTTTGAGCCTGGGATCATATTTTAGTTGACTCGTTTTCTAACTAGTTATTTCACAATGGTTACATCTCCTTTGTAGGTCATTCCCGCTACCACATTTAATCGAAGTACATAGTAGTACGTTCCCGTTGGTAACGCATTGCCACTTTCATCCGTGCCCTCCCAATCATTTTGATAATTATTTCGCTGAAAGACAACCTGCCCCCAACGGTTAAATACAACTAATTCATTCTGTGGAAAGCGATTCGGATTATCTCTTAATACAGGAATAACGAAAGCATCATTTACACCATCATTATTTGGCGTAATACCGCTGGGAATAAATACCTCTTCCTCTTGCTCTTCTTCCTTCCCCTCTAAGATTAATTGAACTAAGGCCGAGTCACATTGCTGCTCACAAATGTCACTACAGATTAGATAGGTAAAACTTAAAGTATCAGCAACTCCATCAGGTTTGAAATATCGGTATTTCCCGCCTGCCAAGTGTGTTAGCTGACCAATGGCTGGTTGCGCCAATAATTGTACTTGGCGGGAAGGAACTACTTCCGTATCATCATTGAGTAATACATTAAAATCATATGTTCGTTGTTCTGGAGAGACAGTAAATATGTCGTCCATCGCTACCGGTGCTTCTCCAACGGAAAGTGTTAGGCTGTCCAGAATCGAAATTTGGCATTGAGGAGAACTAACATTCCAGTATAAAGTATAAATTCCCGCTTCCAAGCCAGTGACTTCAGTATTCGGTGCGGTAGGATCAAGGATGTTAAGGCCTTCAAAGTTTTTCCAAACACCAATCATTCCCAGCGGAAGTTCTGCGGCTAATTGTGTACTACCCGGGCATACCTCCTGATCGTCGCCGGCAGAAAGGTCGAGCATTCCAAAAACATCTACGACAATTAACTCTAAGGCTTGAACACTATCGCATCCGTTTATTGAGCTAAGGGATAGGGTGTCATAGTAATAACCACCTAAATCCAGTAGCTGCCCGGCCCAGGTAAGCGTCTCTCCCAGGCAAATCGTATCAGATTGTGTCGATATCGCCGGCGTATAAAAGCTTAGATCAATATATACGGTAGAATCACAACCATTGGAAATATTATCCGTAAAAATAACCTCTCCTTGTGGTCGGTCTTCGTCAAATACTTGCCCCATTAGTTCAAGGCTTTCCCCCGGGCAAAGCGTTTCAGTATAATAGGTTTCTATTGACTGATGGAAAGCAAGTTGAACATTTACAATAGAGTCACAACCAGACTGAGCGCCATTTTTTATTATTTCTGTACCACTTGGTTGCGTTTCGTTATATACCGTGCCATTGATTTTGACTTCTTCACCAGAACAAAGCGTCTCTTGGTATTTTCCAATTGGCATTGGGTGAAATTGCAGTGCTATTGCCACGGTGGAATCGCATCCATTACTACTACCGGCAGCAAAAACCTCCGTTCCTGTAGGGTTTAGCTCATCGTAAAGTGTGCCGTTGATAACGATAGACTCACCGACACATAGCGTATCTGAAAGCGTAAATAGTGGCTCATTATAGTAGCTGATCAGTACGTCAATCACAGAGTCACAGCCACTGATACTCCCTCCGTTGATTACTTCTATTGCTCCCAGACGAGATTCATCATAGCGAATGCCATTTATGGTCAAATATTCGCCAGGACATAAAGACTCACGAATAAAATGGGTAGTAGAAGGATGAAAACTTAAATCAATAAATACGGTAGAATCACAACCGGATAGGTTTCCAGTTGGAATGATCTCCGTTCCAGTTGTGTTATTTTCATCATATAAAGTGCCGTTGACAAAAATGAGCTCACCGGGACAAAGTGTTGTGTTGATGATTGATGAAGAAGATTTCCCAAAACTTAAATCAACAAAGATCACTGAGTCACAGCTATTGGCAGCCACTCCGGGGATTGTTACTGTTCCACTCGGACGATTAATGTCAAATAGCTCATTGCCAACTTTAACTTGCTCATCATCACACAATTGGTCACTTATGGCACCGTATAAGCTTTCTTCAAAGTGAAGATTAACCACAATGGTTGAATCACATCCAGCAGGTGTAGCTGCTGGTAATAGTTCCATTCCTCTAGGGTTATCCGAATCATAAGTAGTACCATTTATGATAAGAAAATCACTATCACAAAGCGTATCATTCAAATAATTAATGGCCAGGGGACGGAAGGTGATATCTACATCAACAAAGGAGTCACAAACACTATTATTGTTTTCTAACAGAACAGTTCCGGAAGAGTTATTTTGTGTGAATCGGCGATTGCCTATCCATACAATTTCATTTGCGCAGAAGGTATCCTGAAATATGCCGAAACCAGGACTGGTGACCTGTAAGCGCAAGTCAACGATAGAATCACAGCCCCCTGCGGCTCTTCCGGGCAAAGTGATGATGTCGCCAGTATTGTTTTTATCATAAATGCGCCCGTTGTATATGAATATATCATCTTCACAAATCTCCGGCTCAAATAGATAGTATGGCTCTGGTCTGAAGGTCAGCTCAATTGTAATTACTGAATCGCATCCTGAACTACTGCCACTGGCTAAGGTTTCGGATCCACTTGGGTGAGAGCGATCGTATATCGTGCCATTTACTGTCATTGATTCTTCAAAACACAAGGTAGATCGAAGCGTAGAGGAGCTAACATTGTCAAATAGCAATGCTACATTAACAATAGAATCGCAGCCATTACGGTCGCTTAGGGTTATGCTACCATTTGGCCGACTGAAGTCAAATAGTTCTCCGCCGATAGACCGGCTTTCGTTTTCACAAAGCGTTTCCCTGATCAGGGTATCCGTAGTTTGGAAAAAGGTAAGCTTAACATTGATAACTGAATCACAGCCTTGTTGAGTGGTAAGCATTTCAGTGCCGTCTGGGTTGTCAGTGTCATAGCGAGTGCCATTAATAATGACAAAATCGCCTGGGCATAGGGACGGGCTTATATCATTAGTAATACTATTGGAGAACATCAGGTTAACAAAAATAGTAGAGTCACATCCATATTGATTACCATTGGCAATTACTTCTGTACCAGTTGGATTAGATTCATTATAAACAATTCCATTGACTAATAACTCGCCTCCGGTGCAAAGGGTGTCTATTATTTGTAATTCTGTTGTTGGAGAATAACGAAGTTGAATGGTCAGTAAGGAGTCACAGCCATTAGCTGCGCCACCGAAGAAACGTTCTGTGCCGGTAAGATTAGTTTCATTATAAGTTTTTCCATTG
>CBDUIU010000238.1:0-6460 GCA_965367335.1 uncultured Saprospiraceae bacterium | reverse complement strand
TCCATCTTTAACCACAATTCCAGTCACCATCTCCTGCCAGAAATCAATATTAGGGTGAGTCTCCAACATTAGGCGCCATTTTTCTGCGAATCGCATGCGATCACTTTGGGCGCGAGGACTCCACATGGCGGGTCCTTTAGAGCGATTTAGCATTCGAAACTGGATCATAGTATGATCTGTAACGATGCCTGAATAACCACCTAAGGCATCAATTTCCCTGACGATTTGCCCCTTAGCTACGCCACCCATAGCCGGATTACAAGACATCTGGGCGATGGTGTTCATATTCATCGTTGCCAAGAGTACCTTAGAGCCTAGATTGGCAGCGGCCACCGCAGCTTCACAGCCGGCGTGACCTGCACCTACTACAATTACATCATATTTTGGAAACATACAGCTTATTTCTACTTGTCCAATTCAACAACAAATCAGGAGCTAAGTTCCTGAAAATGACTGCAAAAATACGGATTTTTTGCTTGGAAAAAACGATAACATATCACCAAAGTAAACGTTAGAAAAATACCTACTTTTGTAGCATTCTTTCTCTCTAGAAAAAATTGACTATGCATATCAAACGTCAACTACTCGAAACAGAACAAAAAGCCCTGGAAATTAACCTGGATGAAAGCGTTTACGGTACTTTTGCGGAAATTGGAGCTGGGCAAGAAGTAGCCAGACATTTTTTTCAGGTTGGAGCCGCGGCGGGTACTATCGCCAAGACGATGTCGGCTTACGATAAGGTGTACTCTGATAAAATCTACGGAGATGAACCCAGTGGACGTTATGTTTGTGAATCTCGCCTTTATAAGATGCTGGATCATGAATATGATTTGATGCAAACGCGCTTACAAAACGATCGTCTGGACACTAACTTCTTCGTTTTTGCAGACACGGTAGCGGCGATTAACTATCAAAAAACTATTCCAGGAGATGGTTGGCTGGGATTGAGATTTCAGTTACAACCTAATGGTGGGCCTAACGAACTCGTGCTTCATGTTCGCATGTTGGACAATGATAATCAATTACAACAACAAGCAATTGGGGTACTTGGGGTAAACATGATTTATGGGTGTTATCGATATCAAGATAATCCGGAGATATTATTAGAATCGCTGATTGATAATTTGCGAGGGAGGGTTAAAATTGACATGGTACGTCTAACCGGTTCTGATTTTGAGCACTTGGATAATCGTTGGCTTAGTTTAATGCTGGTTAAACACAAACTAACAGATGTTGCCATGTTTGGCCCGGATGGTCGAAATCTTCACGCGTCAGAATTTTTATATCGAAAAAATGTTTTGGTAGTGCGCGGGAGTTTTCGTCCAGCAACATTAGTCAATCAGGATATGTTACAAGCAAGCTGGAAACAGTTTCGTAATGAGCCGGAAGTTGACCCCCGAAAATCATTCATGCTTACTGAAATTACAATGGATAACCTTTGTTTGGAGGGGCACTTAGATGAAAAGGACTTTTTGGATCGAGCGGAATTACTTTGTGCATTAGGGCAAACGGTGATCATTTCAGATTGTGAGCAATATCAGAAATTGATTGACTATCTGGCAGATTTCAAAGTTGCACGAATTGGCATCGTCTTAGGTGCAAGACCATTGTTAGATGTTATTACTGATAAGTATAACCAAAATCAAGATGGACGATTGTTGACAGCGTTTGGTGAATTATTTACCAGAAATGTTAAGGTTTATGTTTACCCATTAATGCAAGAAGGAAGTGCGGAATTAATGAATGCGCAGAATCTGCCCGTTCCGCAAGGAATTAAATTTCTTTACCAACATTTATTAAATAGTAAGCAGATTGTTGATGTAGAAGGATATCATCGGGAACACTTACATATTTTCTCTAAACGTGTACTGGAAATGTTACAAACAGATGAAAAAGGTTGGGAAAAAATGGTGCCAGGGATAGTAGCACAATTGATTAAAGAAAAGCATCTGTTTGGTTTTCCTGTAGAACAATTAGAATTCGAATATTAAGATAGTACATACATTTGAGCCATCAAACACAAGCAATATTTTATGTCTATAAAAAACCAAATATTTATTTTTTTTGTAGCGTCGTTCAGTATATTACTGTGGATTGCTTGTGATACTGCTATGACACCAAATTCAAAACAATATATTCCCGTAAAAGCAGTAACTTTTGATACAGTTAATACACCAACATCTAAAGCAGTTGTTCAACCTATGATTGATACAAGTATTCATTTGGACTATCTAATGGGAAAATTTGATCAAACTACCCATCCGGAGTTTGTAAAAATTGGTCTTCCCTATGCGGAAGAAAGCGGCATGTATTTGAGAAAAGAAGTCTATGAGGCGTTTAAAAAAATGTACACAGCAGCAAAGGAAGAAAACGTTGAGTTATTAATCCGTTCCGCTACCCGCAACTTCGCACGTCAAAAGGTGATCTGGGAAGGCAAATGGAAAGGCTCACGTAAACTAGAAGGGGGCGTAGATGCATCAAAAGAATTTCCCAAGGCGATTGATCGGGCGAGAGAAATATTAAAATGGAGTTCTATGCCAGGTAGCTCCCGACATCACTGGGGCACAGATATCGACATCAATTCCTTCATAAACAGCTATTTTGAGAAAGGAAGAGGTAAAAAAGAATATGATTGGTTAGTTCAACATGCTGCCACCTTTGGGTTTTGCCAACCCTATACTCCAAAAGGAACAGAACGCCCATATGGCTATAATGAAGAAAAGTGGCATTGGTCTTATATGCCACTTTCCCGGCCTTTTACTCAACAATGTGAATTGCGTCTAAAAGATGAAATGATTGAAGGCTTTTTGGGGGCAGAAGTAGCAAAGGAGATTGGTATTGTGGATAAATATGTTTTGGGTATTAACAAAGCTTGCCAGTAGCTTGTTATAAAAATGAAATAGTAAAATAAAATAAAAGTAATATGGCATTAACAGAATCTAATATGTTAGCCTTGGGTACAAAGGCTCCTGATTTTACGTTACCAGATACAGTCTCCGGTAAAAGGGTAAGTTTAGCAGACATAATTAACGATAAAGCGACAGTCATTATGTTTTTGTGCAATCATTGTCCTTATGTCCTTCATGTAAATGATGGTATCGTCGCCCTGGCTAAAGAGTATCAAGCCAAGGGGGTATCTTTTGTGGCGATTAGTTCTAATGATGTGGAAAATTATCCGCAAGATGGGCCGGATAAGATGAAGCAACACGCGAAAGATGTCGGATATACGTTTCCATATCTATATGACGAAAGTCAGGAAGTTGCGAAAGCTTATGACGCAGCCTGTACCCCTGACTTCTACGTATTTGATCAGAATCATCGCCTGGTATATCGTGGACAAATGGATGGCTCTCGCCCTAACTCAGGAATTCCTGTAACCGGGCAGGATTTACGTAATGCCTTAGATGCCGTGCTGGTCAAACGTCCGGTTTCAAGTGCCCAACGACCCAGCGCAGGCTGTAATATAAAGTGGAAACGGTGAAATTTAGATTAGATTCCTGCAATTCCGATTGTTGCCATACTCACCTTAACATTTGGCGCTTTTAATAAACAGATTGCGCAAACTTCTAATGTAGCACCCGTTGTTAGGACATCGTCGACGAGTAAAATGTGTTTATTTCTAATCGCTTTTTCTTCATTAAGAATAAAGGCATTCTGTACATTTTGAAAACGTTCCATCCTACTTTTCTTTGTTTGGGTAGCAGTCATCACCTTTCTCATAAGTATGTTTTTTCGCCAAGGAACTTCCATACTTTGCGAAAGCCCTTTAGCAAAAACGGCACTTTGGTTATAGCCCCGCAATCTTTCTTTGCGTGGGTGTAAAGGTACAGGAACGATGAGATCAATGGAGCGAAAGAGGTCTGATTCCAATAAGTATTTACCGTATAATTGACCCAGTCGAATACCTACCTCTGGTTTATGATCATATTTTAAATGATGAATGAGTTTTTGTGTCCGTCCAGATTTATTGAAATGATAGAGTGCTGCTCCAGCCTCTAACGGGATACGCCCCCAGAAGCGTTCAGTAAAGGGATTCTCAGGGTGAAGGTGGAAATTAGTCTTAGGCAAATAGTATTGACAACTAATACAAATTGTATCTCTTTGTGGAGGTAAGCCACGGCCACAAGCAAGACATAGGCGAGGGTAGAAAAGCGAAACAAAATCATCAAGCCAACGAAGTACAGGTTTCATGAGGGGGGTGTTTTCTCAGTATAAAGATTAAAGCTAGAGAAAACTCGCAAAAAGACAAAATAGAATAAAAAAAAACGTCTCGGCATTAAAGCCGAGACGCATCAAAACAAAACGAAAAACCAACTTTAAACAAGTCTTTTATTGCAACTGTACAATATTTTAGAATTTATCATCTAATGAGATAACCTGAAATTATTACAAATTGTTGTCTACCATGTGTTAAGCTTTTACTAAGGCTAATTGCTATCTAAAGCTTAAGCCTTCCAGGCGACAAAGTCAGTGCACTAACCAGCTTTTAAGATTACCGGGATCACCTGAATTTTACCTTTTCTTACGACTTTCACATCGATGGTTTCACCTACTTTAGTACGGCTGACGATTTCTTGCAGCTCTGGTACAGATTTAATTTCCCGCTGACCGATGGCCGTAATAATATCACTTGGCAATAAACCGGAATACTGGGCAGCACCGCCATCTATCAGGCTTTCTATATAAACACCCTGGGTAATATCCAAGTTCATTTCTTCAGCTCTTTCTCCATCCATTTCTGTTATTTGAATGCCAAGGAATGCACGTTGAAAACTACCATATTCAATAATATCAGTGACAATTTTTTTCATAATGTTTACTGGGATAGCAAAAGAATAACCTTCGAAGGATCCTGTGTGTGTGGAGATTGCGGTATTGATACCAATTAGGTTGCCTGTAGCATCTACTAATGCACCACCACTATTACCAGGGTTAACGGCAGCATCAGTTTGGATAAAGGATTCAATAGCCCGGTCTCCATTTATGATTTTTATAGAACGGCCTTTTGCACTGATAATCCCTGCGGTAACTGTAGAGGTTAGTTCGAAAGGATTTCCAACGGCAAGGACCCATTCGCCCACCATAGCCTTGTCGGAATCTCCATAAGAAATGGGTGTCAAATGATCGGCTTCAATTTTTAGAACCGCCAGGTCAGTATGTTTATCAGTACCAATAATTTTAGCTTTAAATACGCGATTATCATTCAAGGTGACAGATACTTCATCAGCAAAGCCAACAACGTGGTTGTTGGTAACAATATAGCCGTCTTCAGAAATAATAACACCCGAGCCAGATCCTCTTTTCAAACCGTAGGGAGTGTCGCTTTGCCCAAAAAGATCACTACCAAAAAAATCGAATAATGGATTATCTTTTTGATTATCTTGCTGCCGTTTGTGGGCTAAATCTTTGCTTTCAGCAGCATGGATATGCACAACGGCAGGCATAGCTCTAGCTGCTGCCGTTGTAAAGTCGAACGGCACAGCATTTGTATTATAATTAGTGTTTATACGATGACTAACTTGCTGAGCCACAGGTTGTGGGGTAGCTAAGCCAACCGTTGGATCAGGCTGGAGAAATAAAGAACCAGATAGAGTAACTATTCCGCCAAGCATTCCTGCGAACACATAAGAAAGTATCTTTTTCATTTTGTATTAGATTTTCTTTTGAGAAAGGATTCCTCAAGAATATTTTTATCTAAAGGAACAACCCCGAATTTTTAAAAGTATTGGCTATAAAATCAGATAAATAAAAAACGCCTGGTAAATTAATTAGTTATCGGGAATTATTTATTTTAACAGGACGTTAACAGCTGATAGAATCTAGGATTTAGTATATCGTATATAGTTTTGCCTCATTTAAATGTTAACCTGCATGAAAGACACAGTTCAGGAGGAGATTGATTTTGAGCTTTTATTGGCTCCTGAGACCCCGTTGGAAAAGCAATTATTGAGGCACCCTGAGTTTTTGAAAGGCTTACATTGGGGAAAACCAAGATATGGACACCCGGAAGGTAAAGTGGGATTACATATTAGAGAAGTGCTGGATAATATAAACGCAGTAGGAATTCGGGAGCAGGAAAGAGAATACATGCGCTTAATAGCATTCATTCACGATACCTTTAAATACGAAGAGAATAAGAATTACCCGCGGATTCGTGCCAAACACCATGGCGTTTTAGCCCGGCATTTTTTGCAAGAAATAACACCAGATCACCCAGTTTTGGATATAGTTGAATTTCATGATGAGGCGTACTTCGCCTGGAGAGACATCCATTTATATCAACAAGAAGAGCGGGGAAAAAAAAGATTAGAAGAGTTATTAGAACAGATGGGGGATCAACGGCAATTATATTATCATTTCTTTAAATGTGATACACAAACTGGAGATAAGACCCAGGCACCAGTGAAATGGTTTGAACAGGTAGTTTCTGACATAGAATTGATTCATTTTTGATTGAAGG
>CBDUIU010000237.1:0-6465 GCA_965367335.1 uncultured Saprospiraceae bacterium | reverse complement strand
CCAATCAAGTGTCCGAAAGATATCCTCCAGGTACTCAGGTCGTATCCGGGCGGCATCCAGGTCATCAATCCGTAAAAGCATATGGCCATTTTGAGCTCTGGTAATGGCCCAGGTAAGCAGAAAGGATACTGCATTGCCGAGGTGAAGCAAACCACTGGGAGTAGGGGCGATCCGGGTCCGAATAGAGTTGGGAAGTACCTTCATTGCTACAAAGGAAATGATTTTTTCTTGTTATCAATATCTTAAACGTTTAGAATAAAATCAGTATTTGTAAAAATTGAACAAAAAAATTGTAACTTTGCAGCGTTTTTGTATGATTTGAACGAGTGATTGGGACATAGTGATGAAACATCCGCCCGGAGAGGGGTGGCCATTTTAACGCTCCCGTGTCACTCATCACTATGTCGGAAAAGGGTTTTCCGATCTTAAATTTTTTTTACATGAGTTCATTTACCGAGCTGGGATTATCCCAGCCGCTTATCGATGCCGTCACAGAGATGGGCTTCGAAACACCTACGCCTATTCAGGAACAGGCGATTCCTCAGTTATTAGAAGATTGTTTTGATTTAATTGGCCTGGCCCAGACGGGTACAGGTAAAACGGCTGCTTTTGGTTTGCCGTTGTTGGATCTAATTGATTTACAAGAGCGCAATACTCAGGCTTTGATATTAGCCCCCACCCGGGAATTATGTTTACAGATCACCCGGGAAGTGGAAAGTTTTGGTAAGCACTTAAAAGGCTTACGTATATGTGCGGTTTATGGAGGAGCTGACATCGGACGTCAGATCAAAACATTACAACGAGGTGTACATTTGATCGTAGCGACCCCAGGTCGTTTGCGTGACCTGATCAACCGAAGGGCTGTTAATATTCGCGATATTTCCTACGTTGTCTTAGATGAGGCTGATGAGATGTTGAACATGGGTTTTAAGGAAGAATTAGATGATATTTTAAGCGGTACACCAGATGACAAACTGACTTGGTTGTTTTCTGCTACCATGCCGCCAGAGGTTCATCGTATTTCCAAAGAATACATGACTAACCCCATTGAGTTGAGTGCCGGCGAACGCAATTCTACCAACCTGGATATTGATCATCAATTTGTAGTTACCAGGCCCAGAGAGCGCTACGAAGTATTGCGTCGCTACCTGGATGCCGATCAGGATACCTTTGGTTTGGTGTTTACACGTACGCGCAGGGATGCGAAGGAAGTTGCTGAACAATTAATCAAAGACGGTTATCGTGCTGATGCTCTTCATGGTGATCTTAATCAGGCTCAGAGGGATCGAGTGATGGATGGTTTCCGTCGCGGTCGTATCCGTATTTTGGTCGCAACAGATGTAGCTGCACGGGGAATCGATGTGCAGGATATCACTCACGTATTTCATTATAATATTCCTGATGATCTGGCATTCTACACCCATAGAAGTGGGCGTACTGGCCGTGCCGGAAGCAAAGGGATTTCATTATTATTGATGCACCCTTCGGATCGCGGTTTGTTACGCACCCTGGAACGCCGACTGAAAATTCGATTTAGCGAAGCTGCTGTTCCAACAGGAGAACAAATATTAACTTCTCGTTTGCAGAGCTATTTCAATAACATCAAAACTACACCGATCCATAAGGATATGGAAAAGATGTTACCAGCTATTTCAGGTGAACTGGAAGAAATGGACGCCACTGAATTTGTCCAAAGGTTGTTATCTCATGCTTTCCGTTCTGAGTTTCAAATGTATCTCAATCAACCGGACTTCCGTGTTGGTGGTGGAGGTCAAAGAAGAGAGCGCGAAAGAGATTTAAGAAGTAAACGGCTGTTTATCAATATCGGTAGTATGGATGTTGATGGTAAAGGCGGATTACTAAGTTTGATTTGTGATATAACACGTATATCCGGAAACTCTATTGGCAGAATAGATATGAGCCGCACCCACTCCTTTTTTGATGTAACGGAGGATCTTGCGAAAAAGGTCGTAGATAAGTTGGATGGTGTAGATATGGAAGGACGGATGTTACGCGTGAACGAAGACAAGCCATTAAGGAAAAATAAGAAAGAGTTTAAAAAGAAGAAAAAATTTGGAAAAAAGAAATCCTGGTAATTGGACCAGAGTTTTCAATTGAAAGTTATAGCTATAAAAATAAAGAATGGAGATTCACCACTAAGGTGATCTCCATTTTTTTATGTTGCTGATAACAGGTATCAATAGCTCATGTTATTCCTTTTTTAGGTTGATCAGATCTCTGATTTTAGCTGCGCTTTTATAATCCTCTTGTGCTAACCTCTTTTCCAATAGTTGTTCTAATTCAGCAACAGAGTACTCCTCCAAAGGTCTTTTATCAGAAATTGACTCAGCATCCGATTTTACCGGAAATCCTACTTTTTCAAGAATTAAATCACTGATGAAAATAGGTGCATTAAATCTAATCGCCAGTGCTATAGCATCAGAAGTCCGGGCGTCAATTTCAATGAGATTTTGTTGGGACGACTGGTAAGTCATCCGGCAATGGAAGGCACTTTCCATAACCTCGTGAATAAAAACTTCCTTAAGTTGCCCTCCAAATGCTTCAATGGTATTTTTAAAAAGATCGTGAGTCATTGGGCGCGTAGTTTTCATTTGCTCCAGATGTAGTGCGATGGCTTGCGCCTCAAAAGGCCCTACCGTTATCGGAACACGTAAAGTATTATTTACATCTTCCAGGATCAAAGAATAGTTATTCGGTGAAGATTCGCTTTTAGCTAATGCTACAAGCTTTAATTCAATTTTTTTCATCTGTTGATTAATCTAGGTGATCGGTTTAATTGCAACAAAATAAATGTAATCCTTGTTGTGTGGAATCAGTAATTTATTTAACCTTCTGTAATACATGGTACTATCAAATGATCTAGGACATTAAGGTCATAACCACTCCGCGGACATTTCCCATTGGTCCACAACTTTTTGCAAGCCTATTGTTTCTATTAACTCAAGATTGCCTTTGTCATTGGCATCAATATTATTGATCTTAATGGAAGGAGATTGTTTTTTGATTTGGGAAAAAAGCTGGAGACCATATTTAAGTTTTTGGTGAGCAAATTGAGCTATGTAACTTTTTTCTGGCTTCCAAATTAAGTAAGCCAATAGTTCTTCCTGACGATATAGTGTTAAAAATTCAAAATTATCTTGTTGAATAACAATAGCATTTTTATGATTATCCCAACAGGCAGGGTAGGAGGGCAGCTTTGCATAAGCTTCCCAATCCGGAAGTGGTTCTCTCCTGATCTCTATGCCCTTTCCCAGCTCTATAGAAGTTGAAATCTTTCCTCCAACACAATGCAACCGTCTGATTATTTCGAAGCCAGCATTTTGATAAGTACGAATGGCTTTTTCGTTTTCACAAATGACCTCCAACACGGAATGTTGAATTCCATTTGCCCTTAAGGCCGGGATTAATTGCTCGTATAGCTTTGCAACAATTTTCTGTCCACGATAGGAAGGAATGACTCCGGTTCCAGCATTATAAGCCGTTTGTTTCCCATACCATTGATCCACTCCTGTTATGATAAAACCCACTAGCTTATTTTTATCAAATGCACCAAAAGATAAAGAGAAATTTACCCTCGATCCGCGCCAACGTTCTTTCATATATGCCTCCGATACATGAAATGGAACGAAATAGTCAGCAAAAGCCAGGTTAAAACAATTGACGATTTGAAAAACTGGGGTGTGGTCTAATGGCTTAATGAGTAACATTGGCGAAAAATAGAAAAAAATTTGGGGGCCAGTTAAAAAATTCTTTCTTTTATACCACTAAATTTCAAGTTATGCCAGAGTTCGATATCATTGTAGCAGGTGAATACCTGATTGATTTGATTAGCGAAGAGTTTACCGAAGATTTATCGGCTGCCGAAACCTATCGTCGACGTCCCGGTGGAAGTCCTGCAAATATGGGGATGAATATGGCTCGTCTCGGGCATTCCGTTGCCCTGGTCGCTAGTATTGGTGCTGATCCAACAGGTAAGTACTTACTGGACTATATAGATCAGTATCAAGTAGATACCTCCGGTTTAGTACGAGTTCCGGTACCAACTACGCTGGTTTTTGTGACAAGGTCACAGGAAGTCTCTGATTTTATGCTCTATCGAAGTGCTGACTATCAAATCTCAGATGAGCAATTTTGGACAGTAAACCCTTCTAGCGCTTTGATATTCCACACGACTTGTTTTGGCTTAAGTATGGAACCGGCTCGTTCGGCTATTCTCGCCGCTGCTGCTAAGGCGCAGGCATCCCAACGTCAGCTTAGCATTGACCTTAACTACGCCTCTAAAGTTTGGCCTAACCTGGAGGAAGCAAAGCTCATTATCAAAGCTTATGTTTCAAGAGGCGCGTTGGTCAAAGTCAGTTCAGTTGATTGGGGCCGACTTTATGATACTAATGCCGAGGATAACCCTAATGCGGTGCTTGACCATTTTTTGGAAATGGGCGCAAATGAGGTTTGTTTAACACTGGGGGGCGACGGTTGTTGGGTAGCCAATGCAGAAGAACGACATTTTTTACCCACTCGCCCGGTGGAGGTTAAAGATACAACCGGTGCAGGGGATGCCTTCTGGTCTGGCTATTTGAGCGCCTGGATTGCTGGGAATACATTGTTAGATAGGGCAAAGGCTGGCAGGAGAATGGCGGAATTGAAGCTGGTACACTTTGGTCCTCTCGGAAAAAATGTGGATCGGGATGAAGTATTGAGCGGGTGAGAAAGATTGATGTAAATTGATGCAAAATAAATAAAAACCAAACATTCAGGAAGTTTACTACTTCTACAAAGTTCAACCAAGCTGCTCCAACAGCCAAGTTCGTTCCGTTAGGATTTCCTCCTGTTCAATTTCTTTTCGTAAACTTTTTTTAGCCGTATGATCTTCCGGTGGCAAAGCTATTAACTTTCTTACAAAGCCAATAATGTTTAAATAATTTATACGGTGATAATCACTTACTTCTCGCCGACGAATAAAATGACGAAAGCTGCTTAAGTGAGAATCCAAGAGATTATATTCATCTAGTTCATAGAAAATTTTTAATTGATAAGTTTTTGCAATTAAGTTGTTAACCAAGTCTTTAAAATCGGCAGTTTGTAATAGACGAAGTGCTGCCGTATGGTTGCCTTGGGTGTATTCTAGCCGAGCCAGGTTGAAACTGATATAACTTTCTCGTTGACTAGGGTCAAGATGGGTTTTATATTTTTGGATAAACTGCCGGACCTTATCGAATAAATTCAGCCGAATTCCAAATGCAATCACATTGTTAAATGAAAATCCGGAAAGGCGGCCATGATCTAATAAAAACCCTTGTTTAAGACCTTCCTGATATAACTCCCACCCCTCTTTGACGAATGGAGTGTTCCCCTCATTCAATTGGCGGATACAGAAATTAATGGCCAAGAGATAAAGGTTTTTTAATTCACTATCCGGAAAATGATGACCATTAGTAAATAATTCTTTTATGAATTGTTGAAAAAAAGAAACGCCGGATTTTTCTGTGAGAAACCTATAACAATAGTAGTATAAGGCAATTGCGGGAATTTCTAGAAACCCTTTCTGCTCTACTTCATCTATCACATTTGGCAATAAACCAAACTCGTATTCTTTTTTATAAACTGCCTGGTGGGTGATTTGAGTACAAGCATGCCTTAGTTTTTGGGCTAGATAAAGCGTGTCAATGGAGTTGGAAATCTCTTGTAAGGGCAGCTCAGCAGCCCGGATAGTCTGTGTTTGAAATTTAACCATTTCGGATTGAACTTCGAGCTTTTTCTGCCAGTAATCTGTATTTTGAATTTTTGCCTGAGTTAGTTCCTTTTCCAGTTTGTTTAAGTTTCTTTTGAAAAAATAAGATAAATTCCGTTGACGGAATACAATGGCCAGTGATAATTTGGATTTCACCCTATCGGAGCGCATTTCCTGCCACATTAGAAATTCTTCGACCAGTTCCCTCAAGTCACTCATGGTGGCACGGAGCAATAGGTCATCATAAGGACGGTTCGGGAAAGATTTTTTGAATAAGGTTTCCTTATCGGGCCAGGCTTTATTTCTATATAATCGATTGGCGAGGTAGGAAAACATGAGCTCCATTTCCTTGCGATGGGTAAAAAAGGGGGAGCGAACAAGCTTGGAGCAACGTCTCAATTCAGATTTACTGAGTGGTTGAAGGATTCTGTACAGAAAAGGTAGGTCAGATGCTTTACTTTTTATTTCCACAATTTTTAGAATTTGTTGATGGGTGAATATAATAAATTCATGCAAAAAAATAGATAGTATTCTAATTTAAATTTCTAAACTAGAATAATTATATCCACAATGAAGCTTTTTTGTTCTTGAATAGTGAGATAACTCTGTTCATTTTTGTATCATCCCTAACAACTGAAAATTATTCACCCATAGAAAACCCTCGAACTATGTTGAGACAAAACCATAAATTCCTGTCTGTCACATTGTTTTTCTTC
>CBDUIU010000236.1:0-6479 GCA_965367335.1 uncultured Saprospiraceae bacterium | reverse complement strand
GGTTTGTTCTTTATCAGCTGGGTCAAAGGATCAATCACTAAACTGAGCGGGGTGCGAAGTTCATGAGATATATTGGTAAAGTATCGGGTTTTTAACCGGTCAATTTCTTCGAGATTCTGAGCTTCCAACTCTTTTGTCTTTAATCGGTTTCTGTACCATAAAAAAATACTGATTCCAATAAATAACAATAAAGATCCGAATAATAATAAATTTCGAAAACGGTTCTTCTGCAGGCGTAACTCAAGCTCTTGTTTTGCTATTTCTTGTTCTTTTTGTGCCGTATTATATTTCAGCTCTAACTCAGCAATGGCTTCTGTTCTTTCGGAGTTCTGAATAGAGTCGCGAAGTGAATTGCTATCTGACATATAATCGATGGCCTCAGCATAGTGGCCGACTTCCTTGCTGGCAAGGGTAAGATTGTCCAGAATGTCATAAGTCAAATGTATGTTTTCACCATTGCGGACAATCGCATAAGCTTCCTTACCATATTGAAGGGATGCTTCAAATTTTTTTTGAAACAAATACATGGAAGACAGCTCATTTAAGGTATAAGCCAGACTTTGTTTTTTACCCAATTTCTTTTTTAGGGCCATGGCCGCATTCAGGTTCTTTTCACCTTTTTCAAATTCCCCTAAAAATACATAAGTACTTCCTAAATTATTATAGATCTTGGCTTGTAGAAATTCATTCAGCAAGGCTTTACAATCATCTTTTAACATGCCTTCGTAAATTTCAACTGCTTTCCAATTGTCAGATTTTTTTTCAGAAATTTTATAAATACCGGCCTTAGTAAAAGGAATCTTCCCGCATAATATCTCGTTCATTCCCATCTCCTGATAAACCAAAGCTGCTTTATCCAGGTAGTTAATTGCGGGGTCTACTAAATGTTGTAAACGAAAATAATCTGCCAGCGCAAAAAGAAAACCTGCTTCCTGTTCTTTAATGTCTAGTGAATCTGATATGTGCCATCCTTTCAGGAAATAATTCAAAGACTTTTCATTTTCTCCACGGGAATTATGGGCAAATCCGATTTTGCGAATTGCCTTTAACATGGTTTCATGTTGTCCTGATCTGCGGGCGAAATGAATCGACTGCTCGTAGGCAGGAATTGCCTGTGCATACTCATTATTATCTGAGTAAGCTTCGGCTAATTCGTAGTAATTGACCGCCAATGCTTTTTCATCACCCGTTGATTGATTGATGACTTGACTTAAGCTGTCAATAATAGTGGAATTGGCGCTAAGAGTCAGGGATACCAGGCAAAGAAATAGTAGTGGAAAAATTGGCTTCCACCATAATTTATAATGAGTGAGTAGGATCATCTGTTGGGTTTATCTGCGATAAAGATAAACCTTTGTATTAAAAAATTAAATTATGGGTAGAAAAATTATGTTTAGATTTTTATTCTATCTGAAAGGAACGGTCATATTGTTGGTGCTTTTGTATTTTAGGCGAATTACTGCCTGGCTGATTGAAAATTTCCTGATCAAATAGACGACTTAAATTATTTCCTGCCAGGTCTTCTAGTCTTTCGTCAAATTGAATATTGTAAATACCTGGTTGCCAGGTGTTAAGTGGGTGGAATGTCCAGCCCTTTTCGCCCGGCTGTAATTCCCAATTTCCGGGGATCATCTTTTCTTTTAAAAGCAGTTTTGGTGGATGACTTGCCGTTCCTTGATCAAGGCTGGTTATCGTTTTAATCAACAAGGGTTGCTTCGTTGCTTTCTCTGGCGTATTAATTTCCCAAGTGGCAATATTTGGCTTTTGCCGGTCAGCTTCGCTGATATAAAAAGTCTTTTGATAGTTTTTTCCTAGAGGAATGCCCTTGGCGTCTTTCCAGGTTTTAGCTATTTCTAAGGTATAGTATTTACCTTCCTCTAGTGGAGGCCCTAATTCCTGGTTTGGCTGCAGGTCTCTTTTGATCCGGCCGGGGTCTAACCAGAGGGTTAACTTTTGTTGCTTTTTGTCCCAAAGCTCAGGTTGTAATTCCAAAAATGGCTGCACCCTGGTTTTTCCTTTTTCATCGTGTAAATTGAGGTATTGATATACATTTCCAATACTCATTGGTGCTGAAAAGTGCAGATAGATCTTGAGTAAGTTGGCGGGCAAGGTATCGGGGCTAGGATAAATTCCCGCTATAGTTGTCACTGGGAAGTCCTCCTGAGGGTCAATTGAGAAAAACAGCGGAGGACTTTCCGCATAAACTGCGACGTATGCTTGAAAAGGTCGAAAGGGTAGCAGCGGTGTGAAGATCAATTGCTGATCATGGATTACTTTTTTTCCCAACATAGCCTGGCCCTTATTCCCGTGCATTTTCCACTCAGATTGTAAATAGACAGCTAACTGTCCGCTGTCCAGATCTTTTTGATGAGCGGAAACGATCACCGAACCCGCATTCGCGTGAAGTGGGTTCGCTTGATAATATAGCGTTTGAGAAAATAGACCTAATGGGCAAAGCCAGAGATTGAAAATTAGCCAGGCCCCTAAACGGGTTGCCGCTACTGTAACAGCGCGCACCCGTTTTGAGACTGTAGCACATATCCATTTGTCAAGGAAAAATGAGCTTGACATATCAGCAGTCAAATTTTTAGCATAGTAAATTAGCCCTAGTCATTTATCTGATTGGATAGCTAATTAAAGCCACCAGGTACTTGGTGTGTGTAAGGTCAAATCTCCATTGCTTAGTCGTTGCAAAACTACATAAGCATTTTTACCGTAATTATCCATCTGCAAAACATATTGCATGGGAAGACTAACATAATGGACTCCCGCGACCCCTGCTTTTTCCGTTACTTCTTCTGTAAGCGAGCCATCGAATTTTTCTATGTCTTCCATTTTGATCTTCATTACCGGGCGTCGATTGTTAGCAATTAGCACGAAATGATTGCCTTCATTTTCAATATGGATCATATCCAGAGGCGTGTTGCCAGCACCCAGCTCTGCTATCGTTCTTCCTTTGATATGCTGTCCCTGCTTGAGGTGCTTCATCGGAAAAACAACCATCGGGGTACAGGTATAGCTAGCCAGTAAGTGGGCTTCCCCATGTAAAGTAAAAGGCATAAAGGTTTTGATAGGTGCATGTGTCTCGTATTTCCCGTGAGCCGCATGATAAATTTCCAGGGTCGTATGCATCTGATCGTCCTTAAATGGAAATGCAATACTGCGAAAGGTAGAGCCAAATTCTTCATTGCTCAGGCCAGAGACCATTACCTGTCCTTCATGATAAGCCAGATCTGCTACGGCCCATTGGCGCAAGGGGCGCTCGCGATGGTCTTTAGCATCTTCTTTAACGGGATTTACCAATGCTGTCTTTGCATGACTGATTGCTTCCAGTGGTACATGGATGAGGGTCTCTCCGTCCGTTCGAAACAATACAGGTAAGCCACTGCTATGATGAACAGAGAAGTAAATTTGATTGGAAATTGGATTCACCGCCATATCGGTAATATTGATTTCATCGGCGCTGGTTCCTAGAAGTTTTGCAATTTGCTGATCCACTTTTTCCAGCATCAACTTTTCCTTTGGTGCAGTTGGCGTAACATCTTTTGTTTCAATGGCGATTATCCGGGCATTTTTAGAATCACCTATGAATAAAATACCTTGTGGCCCGAAGGCAATTGCATTCATCGAAGCAATCTCAGGATTACCAACGACGAAGTCAGCTGTCAACACTTCATCGCCAGGGTGGGCAAACCCAATAGTAGAGAGGAATAAAAAAGTGATAAGTGATAGGAATTCATTCTTCATGGTAGGAGGGATTTGGTTAATTACTGTTAGGAATTGTTTGTGGTAAACAAATATAAAGCTTTCAGCTTATAAAACCCTACTTGAATGGATAGGATCATGAGGTTTCTCCTCAAATTCCCCCACCATGCCGCTTGTACCTGATTTCCTACCTCTGGTCAGATATACCTATGAAAAACAAAAGATTCAACCCAACTTAGTGAAGTGATATTAACTTCGTTTGTCGACTGTCGTCCGCCGTCAACCGTCTGCCGCGAACTGTCCGCTGTGTGTGTGTCGTTTACCGCCCACCGTCAACCGTTCGTCGTCAACCGTCCACCGTCCATCGTCCGCCGTCAACCGTCATTAACCCCAATACTACCTCCATGATTTCAGATGCCGTACGGCTTATTGCGGATGAACTGGGAAGCTACATTGCTTTAAATCCTCGTGCTAGCCTTCCGGCTAATCAGGTACAACTTTATAATATTGCTGACCTTGAACAAGATCAAACCGGTCAATTTAATGATCATGTATTATTGAGTTTGGTCAATGTTGAAGAAGAAAGCACTTTAAAGAATGCTCGCCATTTTCGGAAAAATGCAGTGACCGGAGGTATCGATTACGTCGAGCCACCCGTAAATGTCAATCTCTACTTATTGTTTAGTGCTACCTATGATTCAGCTAATGTCAGTTCTTATGAGATTGCATTGTTAAGGCTTTCGCTGGTGATCGAGTTTTTTCAAAGCAAACGACTGTTTACCGTGGCTAACTCACCGGGCTCCAGCGTTGCTAATGATCCGGGTATTGATCCCATCGATAAAATTAACCTGAGACTAATTCTTGAACAATACACCCTTACATTTGAACAGCTTAACCATTTATGGGGATCGCTGGGCGGCCGCCAACTGCCTCATGTGATGTTCAAAGGGCGCTTAGTCAAAATCCAGGGAGAGGGTAGACAACCTGCCGGTCTCATTGAGGAAATTGACCAAAACGGACGATCAATCTCTACTTTACCATGAGCAGTATTATTTACAAAAGGCTGTTTGAAGTTCACATCCTCCACGATTTCTTTTTGGCGAAAGAGGAAACCGCTGACTCCTTCTTTGGCCTGACCAATAGTGAACAAACGACCCGGCTAACAGCGCTCCTGGCAAGTGGGCAATACAATAGTACTCAACTTTTTAGCATACAACCGCTGGGCCCTACAGAGCAGCTGCTCCGGGATCATCGAATGAGATTGATCCACTCGCCTTTAGGCTTTTTTATAGGTGTGGAAGTAAAGGGAATTGCAGGGCTTGGAAGTGAATTGTTTTACGAACCTTTCATTCCCTTACCCGATGACCTGGAATTATTATTCGGCCTAAAAGGAGGACAAAGTAATTTATTAAATACGACTAATTTGTCGTTGAGAAAATCTTCCTTACCAACCAAGTATATTTTTTCCAACGAAAGCGGTCAATTACTCAATAATCGTTTGGTGCTCTCTCGCCCGATTCCCATTAATTTACCCGCAGGTGCTATGATGGGAGATTTAGTCAAAACGGGCAATCAGGTGGAAGCACTTTACTACGATATCGTTTCCAATAATGCCTCTTTTGAAGCCATTGATGGCGATGGTTTTGTCAATCGGGCAGATCGGGTACTTTTGCCAAAACAATTTACTTACAATTTTCAATCTGCTTTGACGGGTAATGTTACCTTTAGGCTTCTGGATGGCGCCAATGTTGAAGTCAAGGTGATTGAAAAGGTAGTGAGTAGCGATGTTCGGGCAGTACGCTTGGATTTTTCTTCGAAGATTGTTCAACTCCCGGATTTGGATATTAATGGTAACCCGATCTTGGTTCCGATCTCCATTGCTAACGGTGCTTACACCCTGGAAGTGACGAATGGTGTTAATCCGGTTGAAACCAGTAGTATAGAATTATATGATGAAGCCGATGCGGAAAGACAATTTGGTATAATTAAAATGAAAATAAAAACCGGGAATGCATCCTTTGATTTAATCGATGCGAATGGACAGCTCCTCACCCGGCAGGATGTTAATGGCAATAAAATCTTTCATCCTGTTTTTGAGTTGCGCTTCCTTAACCGGCGGACGTTCTGGCGCTATATCCATCCTTCGGGCTTCGCCAATAATACTATCAGCACTGATCTGGTGTTAAAAGGTGATCAATTGATAACAAAAGAACCCCGAAGACTGACAAACACCTTGCAGATTTTCAAATCAGACCAGGGTGCCAATATGCCAAACCCACAAACCGCTTTGATTGAACTAGATGACAAACAACTAATGAGTACGATCTATTTATCCAATACCGTCCAATTGAAATAATCAGTAATCCTGAAGACTGATCCGATGATACAGTTTTAGGCTAACACTTTATCGCCGGGGCAATGCCCTGGGTTTTACCAAAAATACCAATAAAACAATAATAACATGGCCAACACAAGATTAAACCCCCGCACTCCCGGAGTATACATCGAAGAAATTCGCGCCTTTCCTCCATCAGTGGCTGCCGTCGCTACGGCTATTCCTGCCTTCATTGGTCACACGGAAATCGCTCGCGAAAACGTGGACGATGATATCCGTAACCGCCCTTATCGCATCAGCTCTATGATCGAATATGTTCGATATTTCGGTGGTGCCCAACCGGAGGAAAACATAGATGTGATTATCACCGAAGTGGGAGATACGGTTAATATCATTGCCCAGATCGCCGATGGTGCTCAACGTTCTAATCATGTGATGT
>CBDUIU010000235.1:0-6484 GCA_965367335.1 uncultured Saprospiraceae bacterium | reverse complement strand
AATTAGTACCTCTTTGGACACCCTGGGTGCTTATACCAAGATCAATGCGATTGAAGTGAAAATTAATGTTGCTACCCCCTGGAAGGTTGAAAAAGCACATCAGCTGATTCGGGAACATGTAGATCTGGATTATATCCTGGATCGCATTCGCTAAAAATTAATTCAACTAAAAATTTACCTGGAGATAAGAGATAAGTAGAATGTAAATAAGGGCTTACTGTATTTTTTTAAAATCGATTAATATCTTGTTCGTTTTCCTTCCAGCCAATCTACGTAATCTACATCCCCCAATCTTACTTTGATAGGAAGTTTGGCATTTTTTTCCATTTTAACTTCCATTTTACAAAAAAATCCCAGTTCGTTATAGCGATATGCTTTTGGAACATACGGACCGGAGCGTGAGTTTGAGGGGGGTGTTTCGGAAAAAATGGCTGGAGCAATTCCCAGAAAATACAAATGAGGATTGAGGTAAGTTGAATATTTTTTAGAAAAAAAATGTTGATCCGAGTCCTGACTTAACTGCGCTTTTGTCTGAATAGCAATTAAAATCAGAGAGAAGGTAAAAAGGATGGTGCTAAGCTTCTTTTTCATGACGAATCAAATCATTTCTTTTTCCAGTGAATAATTCATAATGTACAAAACGACACTCCAAAGGCCCATTAAATATAATGACTTTTTTGGAAGTTCGTAGCCCCACATGTTTAAATGCCTCTAAGTTCGAACTAATGATCCAGGCATCCCAGCCGCTAAAATCCTGTTTTAGCCGATCACCAATTGTCTGGTAAAGGTCATTGATGCGATCGTGCTGTAATCGTTCATCGTAGGGAGGATTCATCAGGCAAAGCCCATGATCAGCGGGTATGATTTGTTTGCGAAAAGCCTTATGATGAACCTGAATATCTTCTTCTGAAAATCCGGCAGCTGACGCATTGATCCTTGTTGCTTTGGCAGCTCTCATGGCTTTATCGGCCGCTACTATCGGCACCTCCAATTTGCGTTCTTTTTCCTTGGCTTGCTGTCTGACTTCCGACCAAAGCGTTGCATTATAATCCCGCCAACGTTGAAAACCAAATTTTTCCCGATTCCAATTCGGAGCTTTGTTGGTTGCAATTAAAGCGGCTTCAATTGGGAAAGTTCCAGAGCCACACATAGGATCAAAAAACGGGCGATCCCCTTTCCATCCTGCTAACAATAGCAACCCTGCCGCTAAGGCCTCATTGATCGGAGCATCTACACCCACTTCCCGGTAACCCCTTTTATGCAAGGAGTCGGCACTGCTATCTAATAATAAACTTACAGTTTGATCCTGGATGTGCAGGTTGATCCTCAGGTGTGGATTGAGTACATTCACATCAGGTCGCCTACCAAAATTTCGTCGAAACTGATCGACAATGGCATCTTTACTTTTCAAAGCTGCGAATTTGGAATGCCGAAATACAGAACTGTTTACCACGGGGTCAATGGCGAAGGTTTCTTTTACATCCAGGTATTTGCGCCAATCAACCTGGTCTACACCTCTATACAGGGCATTTTCATCTTGTGCCCGGAACTGATGGATCGGGATCAAGACCCGCAAAGCTGTTCGAAGTTCCAGGTTGGCGCGATACAACAAACGTTGATCTCCCGTACAAGAGACCGCTCTTTTTAGGATTTGAATATTTTTGCCACCCAGCCCTTTAAGCTCTTCGGCTAACACAGGTTCTAAACCATGAAAAGTTTTGATAATCATCTTCATACAACAAAAGTAACGAAATATGTGTGAATAGCGTTTTGCTTACCTGGTTCAGTGAAAATACAAAATTGCTACTTTTTAACACCCTTGGGCAAAAGTTAAAAAGTGGCAATAATTCTATGTCGCCACAAGTCTAATATTTCTATCTTGCGTCATGTCTTCTTTTCGACCACTGATCTTACTGCTAATTTTGCTTTCTTTCACTGCTGTCTATGCGGAATGGAATGGGGCAAATATTAATTGGGCGGGCTATGGAGCTATGAGCCTGTTCTACCTGTTGATATTTTATTTAGGGGCAGTTGTAGCGGGGAAAAAACGTGCGGATCAAGACGTAATTTTGGCCGGTCGCTCTTTACCGTTAGGAATTGCCGTATTTACAATGAGTGCGACCTGGGTAGGAGGGGGATATATCAACGGTACCGCTGAATATACGGCTTCTTCAGGGTTGGTATGGGTACAAGCACCTTGGGGTTATGCACTGAGCTTATTGATCGGCGGATTATTTTTTGCCAAAAAGATGCGACGTTACGGATTCCGAACCATGTTGGATCCACTGGAACAACGCTACGGAAAACGTGTAACTGCAATGTTGTTTCTACCTGCTTTATCCGGAGAGCTTTTTTGGTCTGCAGCGATACTCACTGCTTTAGGTACTACCTTTGGAACTGTACTGGGCCTGGATACCCATACCGCCATAATTTTATCTGCGGCCGTAGCCGTTGCCTATACCGCAATTGGCGGTCTGCTTGCCGTTGCTTATACTGATGTAGCACAGATGATATTATTAATTTTAGGATTGCTTTTAGTTGTTCCTTATGCCATTAGTTATGTTGGTGGATGGGAGACGATGTGGACGGCCTATGAAGCTAAACACGGTGCTGCGGCCTCTTTTTTACCTACTAAAGCTGCTTTGGGGGACCATTATTGGCAGTGGTGGGATTTTGCTTTATTATTAATGTTCGGAGGGATTCCCTGGCAGGTTTATTTTCAAAGGGTGTTAGCTGCAAAAGATGAAAACACGGCGCAAGGACTTTCGATTCTGGCAGCAGGGGTTTGTCTGCTAGCTGCCATTCCTGCTGTTTTAATAGGGATGACAGGAGCTGTGGCAGATTGGCCTTCCGGGCCACCTCCGGAAGCGGCAGCCACCTTGCCCTGGGTCATCCAGCATTTGGCAGAACCTTGGGTAGCTACGGTAGGTTTAGGAGCGGTGGCTGCTGCGGTAATGTCTTCTGTCGACTCATCTATGCTCTCTGCTTCTTCTATGGCGGGATGGAACATCTATCGGCCTTTATTTCGGCCAAAGCTTAATGAAGCAGCGTTACAACGAGTCGTCAAGCGTTGTGTCATAATTGTTGGATTAGCCGCGACTTTATTAGCACTGAGGGTCAAGAGTGTCTATGCATTATGGTTTTTATGTAGTGATCTTGTATACTGCTTGTTATTTCCAGCTTTAGTTTGTGCCTTATTTGATCCTAAAGCCAACTGGATAGGGGCGGCGAGTGGCTTTGTAGTAGCCGCATTTTTACGGATTGGAGGAGGAGAAGCAACCCTTGGAATTCCTGCTTTCATTGCGTATCCAATGGAAATAGAGGGGTATTCCTTATTTCCCTTTCGGACTTTGGCTATGGTAAGCGGACTACTATCTATCCTAATGATTAGCCGGATGACACAATCATGGGGAAAGGTGAAGCCGTTAATTATAGTCAACACCTAAATTTTGCTTTTTTGTAAAACCCTTGGAAAAGTGTATTTTGCGCAGCATTATAATCGTCTATTAATAGACATGGATAGATAAGTAAGGAACATGACTGAATTGACAACTTTTTTTCGATCAGCTATTACCGTAGATAGTGTGATTTTTGGGTTTGATGAAGGTGACTTAAAAGTGTTACTAATCAAACGGGGGGAGGAGCCTTATATTGATGCATGGGCACTGCCAGGGTACTTTGTCCGGGAAGAAGAAAACCTGATCGAAGCAGCGAATCGCGTGTTGGAAGAGCTAACAAATCTCAAAAATGTTTATCTGGAGCAAGTTAGTACCTTTGGTGATTATGACCGTCACCCGATTGGGAGGGTTGTAACCGTTGCCTATTATTCCTTAATAAAGATCCAGGACTATAATGTACAAGCCTCTTCCATTGCAAAGAAGACCAAATGGCACTCTATCGCAAAATTACCGCGTCTGGCTTTTGATCACCAGGATATTGTCGACGCCTGTTTTACCCGCTTGAAACAACGGGTACGGACCCGTCCGGTTGGCTTTGAACTACTACCGCCTAAGTTTACCTTAACCGAGCTTCAACATCTCTATGAAGCTATACTTGAAACAAATCTGGATAAGCGTAATTTCCGAAAGAAGATTCTTTCAATGAATCTATTGATTGATCTGAAAGAAATGCAAGCAGGGGTAGCCCATCGCCCGGCACGTCTGTATCAATTCGACCAGCAAAAATATGAACAATTTATATCGGAAGGATTTAACTTTGAATTGTAGGAAATGCAATTAATGAAGCCTTTTTAGCTAAGCTATATTTTTTTCTTAAAAAGCCTCTCCTTCCCAGGTACGAACTTCCAGCTCTATATATGCACCATAATCTTGACGAAATTGATCCAGGAATGCTTTCAATTCTGCCTTGTCTGACGTCAGCCGTAGTAAGAAACGACTGGAATAAGGCAGCTCATGATTATCGTCAAAGGCCACGATGTCTTCCGCGGATTTGTCATAGATAAAGTGGCCATAATAGCCCTCTTCAAAATCCCCTTCTTCTGTAAGCTCAGCTAGCTCTGTAAAGAATTGGTCAACAAGAGGACTGTTTTCCGTTTTGTGTCCAATATAGCCCCAGATGGTATTAGGGCTAATTTTATAAAGCTTTTGTTGGGTAATCTCAATGACATAATCAGTGGTCATGTCCAACTGATAAAGGCGGTCTTCCTGACGAAGCTTACCAACATTTGATACGGTTTTTCGAATGTTGATCTCAATATCAGTAGGGCCATTAGGTAAATGGCCAAGAGGGATATCAGTAGTGAGCCAGCTTGGCGTTTTTACACAGTCTGGATCAGCAGGTTGACTAATGTCATTTATGGAGATAACAACTTTTCCGCTACTCTGTTCCAAGCTGTAATCTAAATTTGAATTTGCACAACGGACCTGCTCAATGGTATGAATTTGCAATACAAGCTCAGGGCCGTTTGGCGAAAGTCTTTCCAGTAAATTAATATGAAATTCATCTTTCAGGTTAGAAAGGATGAGGTTGGTATCTTGATCTTTATCCTTTTTACAGGACCATAAGCTCATAAATATCAACAAAGAAGTCAATACAGTTAAACGGTACCGGTAGTTCGTCATGATTACCTAATTAACGCGTAAGGGTCAGGGCTTGTGCAAGTGTATATTGATAGAACGGAAGATTACCAAAAAAGCTGCTTTTTTAAAGACATTTTTTATGTTTTTAACTAACTTTTCTTTCTATTCGTCCTTCATTGGCTTCTATTCATCCATTGTTTTTGAATATGCGAACGATAATTTTGTCATTTGAGCTAGTTATTTATGTTGTTCTTGTTTACTTCGCAACTATTTTTACAACGACTTGTCCTTAACACACGATGATTCACCTAAGAGACATACGAAAAAGTTATCACACAGACTATACCAGCCTGGAAGTCTTGAAAGGAATTGACCTTACTATTGGAAGAGGAGAATTTATTTCAATTATGGGTTCCTCAGGTTCCGGTAAATCTACGCTGCTCAATATAATAGGGCTATTGGATGAATATGATACCGGGGCCTATGAATTTGAGCAACTTGCCATGCGTGACCTTAGCCAAAAACAAGCTGCTTACTATAGGAATCAACTTATTGGGTTCGTTTTCCAATCTTTTAATTTACTGAATTTTAAATCGGCCGTGGAAAATGTGGCCCTACCGCTCTATTACAAAAAGGTCCCCCGAAAAGAGCGCCAACAAAGAGCCTTGGCATACTTGGAGAAAGTAGGGCTAGGGGAGTGGGCGCATCATTTGCCTTCCCAAATGTCTGGAGGCCAACAACAACGGGTAGCTATCGCCAGGGCCTTAATTTCCGAACCAAAAATTATCCTGGCTGACGAACCAACCGGTGCATTAGATTCACAAACCTCCTACGAAGTAATGGAACTTTTCAAGCAAGTTAATAAAGAAGGTATGACCGTTGTCATTGTAACCCACGAACATGATATTGCCGCAATGACCAAAAGGGTCATCCATTTGAAAGATGGACTAATTGAAAAAGACTTTTTTAATTGATCATGACTTTGTTCTGGGAAAATGGTCATGATCATCTGATATTTTTGGAATAGCTAAGTTTAAATAATTTCATCGAAATGTTCGACCTCGACAAATGGAATGAAATCTTCTCTACTATCCGCCGGCATAAGCTGCGGACGTTCCTAACCGCTTTTAGTGTTTGGTGGGGGATTTTTATGTTAGTCATTCTGTTAGGCGCGGGAAAAGGTCTAGAGAATAGTGCAACCCATGATTTTAAACAAGATGCTTTAGCGACGCTGTATGTTTGGTCGGACGAAACTTCCATTCCTTATCAAGGCCTGCCAGTAGGCCGCAGGCTCAAGTTCGACAATAGTGATTATCAGGCAGTTGATGACATGGAAGAGTCTAATAAAACCAGTGGCCGCTATTGGTTAAGTGGTGAATTTTTTGTCGCCTATAAAGGGAAAAGCCGTGCTTATCGCGTTGAAAGCGTTTATCCGGAACACCTTT
>CBDUIU010000234.1:0-6486 GCA_965367335.1 uncultured Saprospiraceae bacterium | reverse complement strand
AAGGCTGGAATCCGCACGTGGATGTAAATAGGTCTTTGTAAATACCGTATCTCCTTCATTATTATACTTAATAAGCAGGCTATGTATTTCCGGACGATAAGAATATCCTCCGCTAACAAAACCTCCGTCTACTGTCTGGTGAAGTTGGTTACTCCAGGTTTCATAGGTGACTAAACTATCTTTTAATATTTTTTGACGATCAACATTACCTAACTCGTCTAGCTCAATCCAAATATTTCCAATCCTAAACGGTGGCACAGAATCCGCTAGAACCCCCACTACATAGTACCCTGTATCTGTTGGTACTACTCCAGTAAACGACATCGCTGGATAATTGAGGTGGTATTGTTTATTAAAGGTAATTTGGGTTATACCTTTAGTGCTGATAAGACTTAAGCAGGTCAATAAAATGAGAAATGTTCTCATAAAAGAGTGGAAGGCTATTGAAATAACACTCAATTTACCGAAAACTGAGGCAAAGCAGGGTCCATATTGTTATAAAATGTCAGCATACTAATCTCAACGGACATATAACTCGTAAGCGGCAGATCCGCGATCAGGTCCATGACTTCCAGTTCAGAAGTAGCGGTGAAGACGGCCCACAGTTTGGAGTTTTCCAGGGAGAGCGCATAATTGAGTAATTTACCCTCTTTGAAATATTTATTGACTACCGCTCTTTGATAAGGAATCAAGTCCATAAACGCTTCATTTATTACCTCCGGAAGCGTAAAGTCAACCATGAATTGGAAATCGGTTTGCATCATTTGTTCGTGTTGTTTCTCTGATAGGATTATCTATTAAACGTTTGAGAAGGAGAATGTTTGTATACGCCTACCATAAAAAAGCTCCGACCGCAGTGAAGCAGCCGGAGCTTTTTATTATTCAATTAAGGAATTCGAACTATTGATTAGTAGCGTACACCTAATTGTTTCAGCGTTTTCATATCCAATTGACCAACAGGTAAACCGTTGTCTTTTTGGAATTTAGTCAAAGCTGCTTTCGTCTGAGAACCTAAAACGTTATCAACAGGACCTGGGCTGTAACCACGGTCTTTCAACGCTTGTTGGATCTGACGGATGGTATAAGAAGTTACGTTATCTGCACACAATACTTCTCTCCATTCTGTGAATCCACCTTTTTTCACCAGGTTACGCTTAGTGATAGTAGTGTATTCAGCAGGAATTTCGATGCTCTTTGTAGCAGCTGGAGCAGCCAGTTTACGCATACTGCGTGTACCGAATTCAGCAGGAACTTCTACTACCTGGATACAGTCACCATTATTACCAGCACCACCAGAGTTATCGATAGTCCAACCAGTAGGACATGGTTTTCTTACCTTCTCAGTGTACGTACGAGTAATTTTTGGTTTGCGAAGTACGTCAGTAGACGCAGCAGAAACCAATTTACGGTAAGTACGAGTAGTGTACTCCGCAGGAATTTCAATGGTACGAGTTGTAGCAGGCGTTTTAACTACACGACGAGTGATCGTTTTGTACTCTGCTGGTACTTCTACCTGACGGGTAGTAGCCGCAGTTTTCAGTTTTCTCCAGGTACGAGTAGAAAATTCAGCAGGAATTTCCTCAGTTCTGATACAATCATCACCACTGTCGGTATAGCCATCAGCACAACCAACACGTACGCGTTTTGTTACCGTGCGGTATTCAGCAGGTACCTCCACCAAACACCAAACTAAACAATCGTTAGGGTCAGCAGACAAACAGTTGCGATCCGCTTTTTTCTTTACCCATTTTGTCGTAGCTGGTCTGGTTTCGATTCTTTCTGTTTCAGAGCGGTACTCAGCAGGTACACGAACGATACGAGAAGAAGCCTCTTTGCTCATTACTTGCTCAGTAACCGTTTCGTATTCAGCAGGAATCGTTTCCGTACGGAAAGCAGCAGGCTTTACCTGAACTTGCTCTGTAACATTTTCATAAACAGCAGGAATAACTTCTAATTTAGAAGAAGCTTCTTTTACCAGTACTTGTTCAGTAACGGTTTCATACTTTGCAGGTGTTGGGATCAATTTGACACAGTCACCTTCTCCACTACCACCACTTACATTTGCATCTTCGGCATATCCGTCAGGACAACCCATTACATACTCGCGAGTTACTGTTTCATACTCAGCAGGCATTCTCTTAATGAGAGAAGAAGCCTCTTTCGTCATTACTTGCTCAGTAACCGTTTCATATTCAGCAGGGATCGTTTCTACTCTGGTAGAAGCAGCTTTCACTAAAACCTGCTCAGTAACAGTTTCGAATTCGTCCGGAATTAAACACTTAGCATAGCATTTACCCGGCTCACGATTGATTGGTAGATCGTCACCTGGCTGTGCAAAAGCAAAAACTGAGGACAATAGGAACGCTACCACTAACATTGCGTCTAACCTTTTCATCATTGGAAAAATAGTTTTAATTAAAAAATTGATTTTGTATTAAATATTTATTTGAGTCTTATCCATTATTACGCATTCCCCCTTTGGAAAAAAGGAAATCAAAATAGTAAGTTTAGAGAATTACGTATCTATAGTATATCGGGAAATATCGATCTTCGGATGATTCAGTAGAGGTGCGAATAAATTGCACGACAAAATTACAGTTTTTTTGGGTAACACAAGTAATGTTTTGTAATATTTTTGGGATGAATGCCAATATCTTCATTGACCGATAGTGGGCATACTTTGCCATTTTTGAATAAAATGTAAATTTCATCTTTAAAAGTAGTATAAGCACTATTTGATTCTTCGCCACTAAAAACAAAGTAGTCAACTTCTTTTGGTGACAACCCTAACTGCAATTCCACCTTATGACGAAGTTTTTCGATTTGGTCACAATCAAATGGTTCATTTTTTAACTCTACTTTAAATAATTTACGATTGATCAATCGATCAGACAGAAAACGGAGCACCTTATCCTCTGAACGCGTCATCATCTTGATGGCCATCATCACATCAAAATCGTCTAATTGGGCGAACTGATCCAGTAGCGATTTTCGATCCTTGTCAAAATCCTCCCGACTAATTTCTTTATACAGAAAAAAGGCAAGGGTTTCCGGAACGTCTAATCGTACTCCTTGTCGTGCCAGCTCTTTTGCCCGCTCTAATATTTTTATCAGCATTTGTTCAGCAGCCAATGATGTCTTATGTAAGTAGACTTGCCAATACATCAGCCTCCGTGCCACCAGGAATTTTTCAATCGAATAGATTCCTTTCTCCTCAACAACTAATTGACCCTCATGTTCGGAAAGCATTTTTATAATTCGGTCATAACCGATAACCCCCTCATGAACCCCAGTGAAGAAACTGTCGCGATTGAGGTAGTCCATCCTATCCATATCTAACTGTCCACTCACCAATTGGTGCAGAAAAGGCTTATGATAGCGATTGCCAAATATTTCAATGGCCAAGCTAAGCGCACCATCGAAATCTTCATTCAATTGCTGCATAAAAAGCAATGAAAGCTCTTCATGGTGTACATTTACCAGGGTGTGTTCCAGCGCATGAGAAAAAGGGCCATGTCCAATATCATGTAATAAAATGGCAATGGAAACCGCTTCGGCCTCTTCATCGGAGATGTCAACTCCTTTGTATCTCAAAACATCAATGGCCTCACCCATTAAATGTAAAGCCCCCAACCCATGGTGAAAGCGGGTATGCAAAGCACCCGGATAAACATAGTGGGTTAAGCCTACTTGTTTGATCCGACGCAGGCGTTGGAAATATGGATGCTCTACCAAGTCAAACAAAATCCCATAAGGTACCCCGATGAACCCATAAACCGGATCATTGAAAATCTTTTTACCTTTCATTCAGTGTGTTTTGTACTAAAACGAGGACTTTAGCAAAGAAGATACACTTTGTCTAAAGACACAAGGTACTAAGCTTCCCGGTATAGGCGTTTTCTATGCTCATTGATTATTAAATGAGATACTTACCAACAAAACTTCTTTCATCAGCGTTCTATTGGTGTAGACTGAGAACCTATTAAGATGGTTGCTTGGCCAATAAAAGTTTCTTTGCTAAATCCGCTCAAAATTCTCTTCTTTGCGAATAGCTTTACTTCAAAGGTAATAGATTTACATTAACCCGATATTAATTCCCTTACTTTGAGTGAAGAGGTATCTTTTCTTAAGTTGCCTACCATTGCAACGCTTTGTATTTCTATTCCGTATTTACTTATTATGAAGTCGTTTGGGATTTTGGAATAACCTAAAATCTGAACTACCTCTTTAACAACCAACTGAAATTTATGGAAAAGATTAAAATCTTATGGGCAGATGATGAAATTAACTTACTGAAACCCCAAATGTTGTTTTTAGAGCAAAAGGGATATGATGTGGTCACGGTCAGTAATGGCTATGATGCCCTCGAAGAATGCCAATCTACCAAAGATATTGATGTAGTCTTCCTGGATGAATCTATGCCGGGCATGACTGGATTGGAAACGCTGGCTAAGATCAAAGAAAATAGCCCCAACCTGCCCGTAGTGATGATCACTAAAAATGAAGCGGAAAATGTAATGGAAGAAGCCATTGGTGGCCAAATCACGGATTACCTCATCAAACCCGTCAATCCCAACCAAATATTATTGACCCTTAAAAAGATCATTGACAAAAAGCGGCTTGTTGGTGACAAAACAACCTCTGATTACCAACAGGAGTTTCGCCAGATCCTTATGGAGATCAATAGTGGCCTAAGTGTTAGTGAATGGGCAGAGGTCTATAAGCGCATCATCAACTGGGAACTGAAGCTGGATGCCTCCCGCACCAATGAAGAAATGGGAGAAATTTTGTCCATGCAAAAAAATGAAGCCAATAAGGAGTTCTCCAAGTTTGTCATGAAAAGGTATGAAGGTTGGCTCGGCTCGGAAGATGATGAGAGCCCGACTATGTCGCACAATCTTATGCGCAAAAAGGTTTTCCCAAATGTCAAAGAAGGTACGCCCACCATTATGTTGTTAATGGATAACCTCCGTTTCGACCAATGGAAAATACTGGAGCCCATCTTCAATGAAAATTTCCGGGTAGAAGAAGAAGATTTTTTCTACAGCATTCTTCCCACCTCAACTCAATACAGCCGTAATGCTATTTTTGCGGGGATGATGCCGCTGGATATCCAAAAACGTTTTCGCGATAAGTGGCTAAATGATAATGAGCAAGGCGGAAAGAATATGCACGAACACGATTTTCTGGCGGATCAGATTCAGCGTACTTTCCGCAAACCAATCAAGTTCGATTATCTCAAGGTAACCAACGCCAATGTGGGTAAACAACTGCAAGATAATATACTCAACTACCTGCATAATGATCTGACCGTCATCGTCTACAACTTTATAGACATGCTTTCTCATGCACGTACCGAGATGGAGGTGCTTAAAGAATTAGCCAGTGATGAAACAGCCTACCGTTCACTTACCCGTTCCTGGTTTTTGCATTCCCCACTTTATACGGCCTTACAAAAGGCCGCTGAACGGGGTGCTCAGCTAATTGTAACAACGGACCACGGTACTATTAGGGTCAAAACCCCGTCAAGGGTAGTCGGTGACCGTGAAACGACAACCAATCTACGTTATAAAGTAGGTCGTAACTTACAGTTTGAAAAGAAAGATGTCCTGGCTTTCCGGGATCCTCAAAAAGTCGGATTACCTCGACCGAATGTAAGTTCCACGTTTATTTTCGCCAAAGAGGATTTGTTTTTCCTCTATCCTAATAATTATAACCACTACAATAATTATTATCGCAATACCTTCCAGCATGGCGGTATTTCTCTGGAAGAAATTATTTGCCCGGTGGTGAAGTTAAGTGCGCGTTAATTCTAATTTTCACCTTTTCAGATTATTTTCTGAGGATAAAGCCTTACCTTTAAATCTTTCCGGGGCAACTAATTCACCCCGGAAAGGTTTAATTACCCCCAACTTAATCATGAAAAGCTATGCGCTTTTGGTGCTAGGCCTGTTCTTTATCTGTTCATGCCAGCAAGAACATACCACCACATTTTCCTCAGTCTCGATTCGCTTACCTGCTGATCCTGATCGGATGATCCCGCTTTTATCCCGAACCAGTTACGCCCGGGAAGTATCCACTCATTTATTCTTACCCTTACTTGATTTTGACCCTAAGACCTTCGAACTCATTCCGGTCTTAGCTAAGGCACGCCCCCAAATTGATAGTACTACAGATGGCAAAACAAGCTATACTTTTGAAATACATCCGGAAGCTAAATGGGATAATGGGACTCCGGTCAGTGCTGCTGATTATACCTTTACCATAAAAGCTATTTTTCATCCTAAGATCAGTACGGCTCGTTTTCGTGCTTACTTGAATTTCATCGAACGGGTAGAGGATGATCCGACAAATCCAAAGCGTTTTCGGGTGGTGACCAAGCGTCCGTATATGTTGGCCGAGACAGCCCTGGGTAATATCAGCCTGCTTCCTGCATATCATTATGACCCAAACAATGTACTTGGTAATATTCCGGTAGATAGTTTT
>CBDUIU010000233.1:0-6490 GCA_965367335.1 uncultured Saprospiraceae bacterium | reverse complement strand
CTAGATCTACTTTACCCCAAAATCCAATAAATACTATGATCAAAACTATCTTAGTTGACGATGAACCCCGCGCTATAGAAGTTTTGCGCGATCATTTGGAAGAGTTATTCTCAGAGCTTCACATCATTGGTGATGCAGATTCCGCCGAGAGTGCCTACCGGCTGATTACTATCCAAAAACCTGACTTGTTATTTCTTGATGTAGCCATGCCCGATGAATCAGGATTTGACCTGTTGCGCAAACTTCCCGAACTTGATATGGAAGTCATCTTCGTTACGGGTTTTAATCAATATGCCATTGATGCGATCAAGTTTTGCGCGATTGGTTATATACTCAAGCCAATCCGAAGGGAAGAATTGGTGGAGGCGGTCAGTCGTGCCATTAAACAGATTAATACTAAGGCAGAAGGTAGTCGAAACAAACAACTAATTCACAACCTCCTCAACCCCGGTAGCCCACAAAATCGTATTGGTTTACCTACTACGGATGGTATCGAGTTCGTCTCCATCGGCGAAATTATTCGGTGTGAGGGCATACAGGGGTGTACCAAGGCCGTCTTTAAGGATCGGAAAGCCTTGATCAGTTCCTATAACCTGGGAGAATTTCGACAACTGTTGGAAAGCTATGGCTTCTACGCCGTCCATAAATCTCACCTGGTCAATCTATCTCATATTCAACGCTATGATAATGAGGGTTTTGTGGTGATGAGCGATGGGGATCGAGTCCCGGTAGCCAGGCGTAAACGAAGTGAATTTATGCAACAATTAAGACGGCTGTAACCTCAGGATAGCCACTCCTGTCAATGATATCAGGTTCATCAGAAACATTGCCTCCATCTCAGTCTGGAGCGGCAGTTTGCTCCCCTCCTTTTCCGTTGCTCCTATCAACCCTACCGTTCATTCGATAGGAATAATTCATACCTGCTTCCTTCCTTATATTTATACCATTATGTCACCAGGTATCCCAAAATATAACTTTCTGGAGGCAAAAGGTCTTGTAAACCGAGCCTATGTGCGAAGTCGAAGGGCCAATGCTGACTTACTATTGATACAATATAGTTACCAGGTAGATAATCAGGAGTATTTTGGAGAATCGGTGATCCCCATACCATCAATGAATAAAGATAAAACAATGCAGCTTCAACGCCAGTTAGAGCTGTTACAGCCAGGACGTACCATTACCATTTGGTACGACCAGCTTAACCCCAAAAAATCACACGTCCACAATTACGAATTAAACGAATAAGTCCTTTTATCCCCCCGATAAAAAGACTTATTCTTTTTTCTTTCCTCTATGACTTATTGCCTGCGGAGTTATAAGTAACCGGAGCGATGGGTAATTCACTGTTTTTGTTTAGACGCAACTCCTGACGTTTTTCCGGCTTGTATCCGGTGCTCTTCCATCGGTAAGGCTTTGAGGTCGATTGAGATCATGTTAGCTTGTTGTTGATTGTCGATTTTGGTACTGGTAGCCACTTGGTCTCGAGCCACCTCATATACTTTAATGGTCGCGATATCTTGAGTTTTGTCCGCATAGTTTTTCTGCTTATCCGGATTAGCGTATAAGGTTACCTGCGTATTTTGGAACTGCCCCACCTTCGCGGCGCGTACAGGAGAGTAAGTATACTTACCTTTTGAGCTTACTTGTTTTAAACAGTAGTAGTTGGTGCCGGCCTTTGGGTTTCGGTCAAAAACACTGTACTTTTTGACTGTTGTTGAATTGCCTGCACCTTCTACCTGGGTGATGGATTGCCATTCCTCTGAATCTGAAGAACGTTCAACGGAAAAATACTTATTATCATTTTCACTACTGGTCGTCCATTCCAATTTGACTAAATTGGCGTGAATTGGAATAACCATAAATCGAACAAACTCCACGGTAGAATTATCCTCAAAAGTAGGGGGGGTAATACCGTCATAAGTGACGATATTACCGTTTAGGGTATAATTGATGAAGGCAATCGTCGTATCTCCAACTTGTGCTTTTGCCAAGTAAGTCGAAGTAGACTGAAAGTTATTTTTAAATAGTTGAATAGTCAGGTCATTAGTTGAAAAAACGTTTAAAAACAAAACCAGAAGTACAGATAAGTTATTCATAATTGTCAAGTTAAGATCACAAGTTCTTAAATCCTTTTGGAGTAACTAATTCACCATAGAATTCTGCATCTTGGAATAGGGCTATGTCTGATTTTGAATTTGTTTTTAAATTTTAGTTTGATGAATACTTGTTTAAATGGAGACAATTACATTGCCAAAAGGTATGGTTTTTTTTAATATGTATTAGGATGAATGAAGGTGTTTTTTAATATTTAGAACTATTTAAAATATTGACAATCAATTAATTATGATTGATGTGTTTTTTTATTTTATATGCATGTTTATAAATTAGATAATGAGTTCTGATATCCCTACTTGGTTCCGATCTATAAATTGGAACGATTGAAATGAGTTTTGTCAATATATTTGTATTGTAAGATTTGAAGAGAGAATAAAGAAGAAAAGATACGCTTTAAAAATTAAAGTGTATTCCAGGATTATTGATTCGTCTTCTAAGAAGGAGGAATGAATATGACGCAAAAGGGCATACATTAATGAGAAACCAGAAATTTAAGATTATACAATATTTCTCGCATTAGTAATGTAACAGATTCCTGCCCGTCTCCCGGACAGGAATCTTCGTTTTTTAGCAACAAGCCATGAAATGTCAAAGCAGAAAAATTAAATTTCACTTGCTGTTATTAGCAAATTAATTGACATTATCTAGACACTATGAAAGACCAGACGGCACAAATTATCGGAGGGCATACTTATCCATCTATTGCAATTCTACCTTTTATCAATCGAAGTTTTTCATCCGAAAACGATTACCTCGGAGATGGAATTGCGGAGGGAATCATTAATGCACTGAGCCAGGTGGAAGGTTTGAAAGTGGTAGCGCGAACCTCTTCTTTTGCCTATAAAAACAAACAGGTCGATATTCGCGAAATTGGGGAAAAATTAGGGGTATCCTGTGTGTTGGAAGGTAGTATAAGAATGAGTAGGAATAGTGTACGTGTTATCGCCCAATTAGTGAATGTGAAAGACGGCTTTCATATTTGGTCAGATACTTTTGATTGTTCACTGGCGGATGTAGATGTTCTCCAGGATGATATCAGCCGGCTTATATCAGACAAATTACAAGAGAATCTCGGACATATTAAAGTTGACGAAAAAATTGGCTTGAAGCCAAGGTTGGGAATGAGTGCCTATCAAGGTTATCTGAAGGCCAGGCATAGTATTCAAAAAATGAATAAGAAAAGCATTGAATATGGCATTTCCATTTTGGAACGTGTCATCGAAATGCAACCCGGGTTTTCCCTCCCTTATTTAGAGCTTCATTATGCATATAGCTCGCTTAGCAGTATTGGGGTAATGACTGCTAAAGAGGCAGAAAATAAGAGTGAAGCCTACCTTGAAACTGCCTTGAAACTGGACCCCGAACTCCCGGAATGCCAGAACCAATTGGCCCGGGTTAGCTTATGGAAATTATGGGACCTCAACAGTGTCTACCGGCATTTGAATAAAGCCATCAAACAAAGACCAGGTTATGCGGATGCTTATCAGACCTTATGCCTGGCTTTGTTACTGGAACGGAAAGTTAATGCTGCCATGAATGCAGTCAATAAGGCGCTGGAATTGGACCCATTGTCAGCACACAATCACTATATGAAAGCCTATGTGCTTTTTGTTCAAGAAAATTATGATCATGCGATTGTGCAAGCGGAAGAAAGTTTGATGATAGAGCCCAACTATCTCTATGCACATTTAATGATCGTCAGGTCTTTAGTCATGTCGGGCAATGAAAAAGAGGGAATGATCAGAATGAAGCAAATAGCAATGGTGATTGAGAATGAAGATGTCATATTGGGAATGATGACTTGGATTCAACTCAAGCAAGGGTTTCGTCAAACCGCCCAGGAAGGGATTGTTCAGCTGGAAGCTAAGCTAGACATGGAGCCAAGGTCGGAAGTTTTGTTTTTCCTCATGTTAATTTATGCCGAAGCAGGGGAGTTGGATAAGGCCATGGACCTAATCCGTTTTGGCCAGGCCAGCAAGTCCTCCGCAGTACTCCTGTTTTATGCAGAACCAGTCCTCAAACCTTATCATGGACAACCTGCGTTTCAGGAATTATTGGATGAGATACTCAAAAAGCCCGCACAGTATGAAGCTTCAACGGCTAAGTATCGCAAATCTTCTTTGCGCGAGGAAGACATAGATTTGTACTACGAAAAATTACAACAATTGATGATGACCGAGAAGCCATTCCTGGATCGTCAGCTCACACTCCGGCTCCTGGCACAAAAGATAGACATACACCCGAACCATCTTTCACAGCTATTGAACGATCGCATTGGATGTAATTTCGCCGAGTATGTGAATGCTTACCGATTGCGATCTTTTAAAAAGAAAGCTGAAGATCCTGCTAATCAACAACTAACACTATTAGCTTTGGCCTTTGAAAGTGGCTTCAACTCAAAAACGGTTTTCAACACCTACTTTAAACGAACTACCGGTCAAACGCCGAGTGAATACTGGAGGGAAGTAAAGCCCAGGAATATGACGGAACAAACTTATTTGTAAAATAAATAGGTTACACAACAGGTAAAATTTTGTTGTAAGCTAAAGGACAATTCCCCCATTAAAATAGCGATATAGGCTGAATATTCAGCTTGTATCGCTATTTTTTTTTGCTTTAAAAGCAGGCATTAGAACCTAAATCATATGTGTTATTAAAATATATTTAAGGAGACTTTGAGAAATAACCAAACAATAAACGTAACTTTGCATTGTAAAATATCGTAATAAGTGTACTAAATATTAAGAAAAAAGTATCTTTGTTCTACAAATTAGTTGTTTTTTATATCCGTAAGTATTTTACCAAGGCTAAATAAAGAGATAATTAAATAAGGTAAATAAGGAAAGTCATGTCAAATTCTAGAAATCCGTCTAGGCCGTCCAGCCTATGGCAAAGCATTAGTGGTATCACTTCTACTACTAATACTATTGCTATCCTTCCGTTCATAGATATAAGTTCGGATGGAGAAAACGAATATTTTAGTGATGGAATCACTGAACAGCTCATCAACGCTCTAGCTGGGGTAGATGGGATGAAAGTCACTTCTCGTACTTCTTCCTTTGCATTTAAAGATAAAAATATGGACATCCGGGAGATCGGTAAGGCCCTTGGTGTGTCCACGATCCTGGAAGGCAGCGTCCGCAAAGTCAAAGAGCGCATTCGCGTCACAACTCAATTGATTAATGTAGAAGACGGATTTCAGTATTGGTCAGAAACCTTTGATCGCTCACTGGATGATGTGTTTGCGGTACAAGATGAGATTAGCTCTTGTCTTGCTAAGAAGATATGTAATAATAATGAACTATTTCCGGATTTAGACCAAACAATAAAGGACAAACAAATCAGTATCCAACAGTATAAGAAATACCTGAAAGGCAAGTATCATGTGCAAAAGATAAATAAGGCAAGTATTGAAAAGGCCATTGCGATATTGCGGGAAGTACTAGCTAAATATCCGGAATTTGCCGAGGGTTACTTAGAGTTGAATAAAGCATTTGTGTTGCTTGGGGCCATGGGGGTAATGCCCATTGATGAAGCTACTCGATTAGCAAAAAGTAACCTGGGCAAGGCAATCAGTTTGGACCCTGACCTGGCTGAGTGTCAACGGCATTTGGCGATCACCAGTTTTGTACTGGATTGGGATTTTGCCAAGGCTCACCAACATTTAGATAAGGCGATAGAATTGAATCCGAATTATGCAGGAGCGCTCAGAACTCGGGGCTTACTATATTGTGTGGAACAGAAATTTGCAGCAGCACACCAGATTTTGGATGAGGCCTTTGAATTAGATCCCATCTTTGGCTATGGCCATTATTTAAAAGCTTATGTGTTTTACTGTCAAAAGGATTATGAGGGTGTCATTTCATATTGCAAAAATACCCTGGCTATCGAACCGGATCATTTATATTCTCACGTGTTATTAGCGAATGCCCTTACGTTGTCGGGCCGGGCAGCGGAAGCACTGGTTCAATTTGAAAAACTTTCCAGTGAGCACCGCAATGATTTATCCGTGCTTGGAAGCGAGCTCATTGCCCGGATCTATCAAGGAGAACTAGATGCCGTAACCGCTGGTATTGATAAGTTGACCAAAGCTCTGGATACCAAATACAAAGGAAAAGCAACGATGGCACTCATCAACATTTATTCAGTTCTGGAAGAGTTCGAAAAAGCACTTGAACTGGTAGAAGGTGGTGTACAGCAAAAATATCCACTCATCGCGCAACTACATTTAGAACCCTTAGTAGAAAACCTTTCGAAAAAGCAACGATTTAAAACGCTGATGAGTGAAGTGTTGGGACTTGAAATTTATAAGAAAAAATTAAAAGACAAGTATAGAAAATCTACTTTTAAACTAAAGGATGTTAACATGTATCAT
>CBDUIU010000232.1:0-6498 GCA_965367335.1 uncultured Saprospiraceae bacterium | reverse complement strand
GGCCGTTTTACGGAAATGAGCTACCGTTTCCGGTAACAGCATTTCGTTATTATAAGTAAAGACTACATCAGGTTGTATCCGGTTAAATTCATCGAGGTAAAATTGATTGATCTTTTTAAAATAAAACCCTTCCCATTTTACCCGAACTTTATGCGGAAGCCGAAACATCTGTCCTTGTACCTGCTTTTCCCATTTTTTCAGGATTTCATTGCGATTGACAATGTGTATCTCGCCGCCGAGTTTTGCAAAAGTGTCACTGATCGTTTGTAGAAAGCCATCGTAGCTTTGCGGAATTAATAATAATACTTTCATGGTTAAGCTGTTGTGTAATGTCGAATTGTGTTGGTAAGAGGGGGTAGGTAGAGGGGGGCTAAGGGGCCAGGGGGGGCAGAGGGAGGGGGATAGGTAATCCCCTCTGGCCCCTCTGTCCCTTTTGGCCCCTTTACTCCTTTGGCCCCTTTACTCCTTCTTCCCCCTTCACATATGTGCAAAGACTTTCTGTACGGCTTCTACTACACGCTCCTTTTCTACCTCGGTTAGGGAAGGGTAAATCGGAAGGCGTAACAGCCGATTAAAGAAGGTCATTGAGTTGGGAAAGTCTGCATCTGTTCCCAGATTAGCATAATAGCGATTGCGGTGTAGCGGCGTGTAATGCACATTGGCCAATACGCCTTCCGCGCGTAATGCATCCATGATCCAATAGCGTTTTTCCGCTGGGACTAAAATTCCGAAAAGGTGCCAGTTGGTTTCAGCGTCTTTCGTCTGACGGAGAAAATCCAAACCGTCAATATCCTTGAGATTATCTATATAAAACTGAGCAATCTCACGACGGCGGGCATTCATGGTTTCGAGTTTTGCCAGCTGGGTAATACCTAAGGCTCCATTGATGTTGGATTGCACATAGCTGCTACCTTTATTGACATACTCGTAATATCCACGTGTTTTGTTATCTGTCAGGAAAGAATATTTGTCAGTTCCTTTTTCCCGCATCACCCTGATCCGGTTAGCGAGTTCATCATCATTGGTGACAAAGGCGCCACCCTCACCGGTGGTCAGGTTTTTAGTACCATGGAAAGAAAAGGTGGATACATCCGCTTGGTTGCCGGTATATTTTCCTTTGTATTTACTGCCAATGGATTGCGCCGAATCTTGTACTACGTATAATCCATGTTTTTTAGCAATAGCATTGATCTCATCCATCTCTGCCGGATTACCCGCATAATCTACCGGGCAAATAGCGACCGTTTTTTCCGTGATATAATTCTCCAGCTTATTGATGTCAATGTTACCATTGTCTGGGTAGACATCAGCAAGCACAATGTTAAGGTTGTTTAGGATTGGACCAAGGGCGGTGCTGGTATAGGTGAAATTGGGTACAATGACTTCTCCGCCTTCAGGAAAACTTTTTGCCATGAAAGCTAAGTCCAGTGCAGTGGTACAAGAGTTGACGAACAAGGCATGTTTAACGCCAAGGTAATTCGCCAGCAATTGTTCAAATTCCCGGCAAGCCGGACCATCTCCACTGACGAAGGTAGAGCTTAGGGCATCAGTGACGGCCTTAATGTCTGTTGCAGTGATCAGTGGCTTTAAGATTAAGATTGGTTCCTTTTGTACCGGCTCACCACCATTGATGGCCAGTTTTTGTGAAGTATCTAATAGCATGGTTTTCTTTTCTGGGGGTTAATGAATTGTGTTTTGATGTCAGAAGTCAGATCGTCCCCGTATGGGGACTGCCGGAAGTCAGATGACCGAAAGAAAGCTTGCTACGCTGCTTCCTTTCTACGAAGAATTGCGAAAGGTAGAAAATCAGCAAAGCCAATTTTTTACCAGCTATCAGACCTCCGACTTCAGCATATGTTCTTTATACCATTGGATCGCATCAGCCACGCCTGCCTCAAAAGGTATTTCCGGAGACCAACCCAAAAGTTCTTTGCCGCGCGAACCATCTACGGTTTTAAAGGCTGCACCGTCCGGTTTACTGGGGTCTAATTTTAGCGCACCTTCGTAACCTGTTAATTTTTTAATCAGTTGACACATGTCCAGGATGGAGATCCCTGAGGCTACCCCAACATTAATAAATTCTGTTGTGGGGCTGATGTTCATAGCACGGATCATTGCCTCCGCGCCATCATCTACATGGAGCCATTCGCGTACGGGTTTGCCAGAGCCCCAAACATCGACATAGGGTTTGTTTTTCTGCTTGGCTTCAACAAATTTCATGATCAAGGCACCCAAGGCATGCGAACGTTCTGCTTCAAAATGATCTTCGGGGCCATACATATTCGAGAGTACCAGGTTTACGACATCCAATCCATGTTGGCGATAATTAGCCCAGGAGCCAATCCAAAATGCCTTTCGTACAAACCCATAAACCATTACAGATTCATGCATCGGCCCATCCCAGATCTCTTCTTCTTTGAATAAAGTTGCCTTTGCCGGATAAACACAATTGGAAATGGGATTTACAATTCGTTCGACCTTTGCCTCCCGCGCGGCCCGGAGCAGATTGACATTCATGAGCAAGTTATTCTCAAATAAATCTGCCGGATATTTATTGCCGAATTGTATGCCGCCAACAAAAGACGCACAGTTTAATACGATGTCTGGTTTTTCGTTTTGGAAAAAGGCGGATGCTTGTTCATAGTCTCGTAAGTCAATCCCTAAACTTAGAGAAGTACGGATTGGTTCAATGCCTTTTTGCTGTAATTTTTTGACCAGGCGTTTGCCTAGAAAACCGGTGGCTCCGGTGACGGCTATTTTTTTCATGTTTAAAATTGAATTGTGTTGTTATAATAGATCACTACGCTTGCTGAGGGATGGTGGCAGGCAAGCCGACACCTGGTCAGGAGCCCCCGCCTTCTCATGCATCATTTTGTATCCTCAATGGCACTTAAGACTTCAAATCCGCCATTTTTCAAATAATGCTGCCGCTTCACAGTTTTTAAATCACTCTGTACCATTTCACTTACCAATTCATCAATGGTGGTCCGTGCCTGCCAGTTTAACATCGCCTTGGCTTTGGCGGGATCTCCGATCAAAAGGTCTACTTCAGTGGGACGGAAATAAAAAGGATCAACGACTACAAGTGTGTCACCTTCTTTGAGGTGTGGAGGTATTATTCCGGTAGCAGCCTCAAAACGATTGATATCTATATGCGCAATAATCCCTTTTTCTTCTACTCCTTTGCCTTTAAATTCTAATTCTATTCCCACTTCCAAAAATGCCTTATGGACAAAATCCCTGACGGTCGTTGTGACGCCGGTTGCAATTACAAAGTCTTCGGGGGTGTCTTGTTGTAACATTAAGTACATGGCTTCGACATAATCCCGGGCATGGCCCCAATCCCGACTGGCGTTCAGATTGCCAAGAGATAGTACCTGCTGGAAACCCAGTGATATATTTGAGGCAGCTCGGGTTATTTTTCTTGTTACAAATGTTTCTCCCCGCATAGGAGATTCATGATTAAAAAGAATCCCGTTACAAGCAAACATATTATAAGCTTCCCGGTAGTTCACCACCATCCAATAGGCATATAATTTGGCTACACCATATGGACTTCGCGGATAAAAAGGGGTCGTCTCTTTTTGTGGAACCTCTTGTACCAAGCCATACAATTCAGAGGTAGAGGCTTGGTATATTTTTGTTTTTTCAGTTAAACCCAACATGCGTACGGCCTCCAGTATTCGTAAGGTGCCCAGGCCATCGACGTTGCCCGTGTATTCCGGCATGTCGAAACTTACCTTGACATGAGACATGGCAGCCAGGTTATAGATTTCATCCGGCTGGATTTCCTGAATATAACGGATCACGTTACTGGTGTCTGTCAAATCACCATAGAAATAATTAAACCGGGGATCACCTTCCTTGCGGTCATTAGCAAAAAGCTGATCAATACGTGAGGTGTTGAAGGAAGAACTGCGGCGTTTAAGTCCCCAGACCGTATAACCTTTGTTAAGTAAGAGCTCGGCGAGATAGGCGCCGTCTTGTCCGGTAATCCCGGTAATGAGTGCTGTTTTAGACATAAATAAGCGTTTAAAGGGGTCAAAAATAACTAGAGGAAAAGCATACTTAAGTGTTTGTCCTATTTCCTTTTAGCTCTTCAGCTACTTCTGATATTTTTAAATTATGATCGTCCAAAGATTCCTGCAGTTGATCGATAGAAAAAATGGATCAGTTTCGGCAGAATGATTTGGTTAAGTATTCTTGTTTCCTGACTATTGATTGCGTAGTGTAAGCCCAGGTAAATAAAAGAGCCGAGCCCAGTACCAATAACTAAGCGGGTAAAATCATTTAAGTGACCGATCTGTAAGGTGAAATAAACCATTATACCGGTAGCACAGGCAATCAATAACCCAGGGGCTATGTCTTTAAGTTGTTCCCAAAGTGGGTAATGGAGAAATTTATCTGCATAATAAGTATTGATAAAAATCGCCAGATAATTGGCAATGACCTGACCGATTAATAAGCCGTAAATACCATACTGCATACCAATCAGGATGGCTATCCCGAAAATGAATTTTTTGATAATTTCCAGTTGTACACAAAGGTTCACTTTACCTAACACCAATAATAAATCGAGGTTGATGGCATTAAAATGATAAGTTACACCCGCCATACAAAGCAACTGTAGAAAAGGAACCGCTGGCAGCCATTTTTCTCCTATCAGTAAATCGATAAGTGGCTCGGCCATAATTCCCATGAACAGCATGACGGGTACAATGATGAAGGTACTCATCAGCAGAATTTGACGATAAGCCGCTTTGAGCTTTACTTTATTGTCCTGCAGTTTTGCGAGTACAGGATAAGTTACCTTTTGGATAGCCTGCTGAAAATTATTAGCAGCCAAGTTGCAAAAACTGTTGGCCTGATGGTAAAAGCCTAAGATACTGACAGAGAAAAATTTGCCAATGATAACTTGTACAATTTGACGAAAGAATTTATCAATCAATGCTTCTATTAACAATTTCCCTCCGAAACCAAATAATTTTCGAAAGGATGTCCAACTGAATTGGATACTTAATTTCCAGGGACTAACAATCCAAAGACAAATAGTACTGACCAAGGTCACAACGCCAATTTTTCCCACTAAGCTCCACACACCAAAACCACTCAGTGCGAGCCCTATTGCTACAATACCTGAGCTGACTACAGCAATGAACCGAACCTTAGTTTGCGTTTTAAAGTCAATTTGTTGCGTCAGTACTGCATGTTGAATGATGGCAAAAGACTCAACGATAAGATTGAGTCCCATGACCCGAATGATCCAGACCAGGATGGGTTGCTCAAAGAATTGAGCGATTGCTGGTGCAGAGAAAAATAACAATAGATAGAAAAAGATCGCCGCAACGAAATTAAAAACGAAAGTGGTTGATTTGTCTATCTCACTAATTTCTTTTTCCCGGATCAGCGCAAAAGCAAATCCGCTTTGAATGAATACAGAGGAAAGCTCAAAGAAGATCATCACCATGGCAACCAAGCCGAAGTCCTCAGGGACTAAGAGTCTCGCGAGCACAATGTTAACAGTGAAGTTAATAACGCTGCTACCCAACTTATCAATAATCACCCAGATAAAGGCGGTAATGGAGCGATCTTGTAGAGAGTTTTCCATTAATTGACTTCATTCAATTTTTGAAAATAGCCTGTTTTACCGAAATAACTATAACCGCTTTGATAATAACCTTGCCGTTTTAAGTGAACATCGTTCAAAACGATAAACGGGTTAGGTAATTTACTGTTTTTGGCAATGTCTTCGATAATCCGTAATTGTCGGCGAGTCGTGTACTCACTGCGGACAACGTACATGGTAGCATCGGTCAGGTCTTTCATTTGTAAAGCATCAGAAACGATGCCTACAGGTGGTGCATCCAGGATGATAAAGTCATACTGTCCTTTTAATTCTTTCATTAGCTCTCGTAACCGGTTGGAGAGCAATAGCTCGTTGGGGTTTGAAGGGCGAGGACCAGAGACGATAACATCCAGATTGCGATGCAGTCCGCTTTTCTGGATGATCTTGGACACCTTTAGATTTTTATCACTCAAAAAGTTAACAACTCCTTTGTTGAGTTTATTCAATTTGATATTTTGAGTTTGTTTTGGCCGGCGAAGATCCAGTTCCAGTATAAGTACTTTTTTGCCGGCAATGGCCTGGGTCATAGCCAGGTTTAAAGAGATAAACGATTTACCTTCACCTTCAGTGGAAGAAGTAACCAGTACAGTTTGAATGCCTTTTTCAGGAATAACGTAATCCAGGTTGATCCGTAACAAACGGAATAACTCTGCCGTGATGGTGTAGCTTCTCTCTTTGATGATCAGGGGCTCATTTTTGCCACTATGGCCGACTATACCTGCAACAGGAACAGTAGTGGCCGACTTAAGCTCATCTTCCGTTTCTATACGATCCGATAACTGATCCATCAGGAATATCATTCCCGCTGGCAATGCCATTCCAAGAAAACCTGCAATCAACCAGATTTGGGCCGGAATCGGACTCACCGGTTT
>CBDUIU010000231.1:0-6534 GCA_965367335.1 uncultured Saprospiraceae bacterium | reverse complement strand
TTTCTACTGTAATTGGTGGAATCGTACTTGCTTTTGCGATTGGCTATGGTCTTGCATCCAAAGGGTTAATGTCGAATTTTCTAGCTTCTTTTTACAGCAAAGATCGCTTTGAAATAGGAGATGTGATTAGTATTGACGGAATCAAAGGAGAGGTAATGTCAATTGATAGTAATTCAATTGTATTAAAAGCAGAAGGTCGACGCGTGATTATTCCTTTGAGTAAGCTTAGCTCCGAAACTGTTGAAATTTTTGAAGAATAATTTACCAAACTAATAATAATACTCTTACAAAACACAAGAAAAAATTATGTTAAAAAGATTACTTCCCCTTTTGGTTTGTTTATGTATGGTGGGATTGATTAAGACTACCGCACAAGAAAACGTAGAAGAACTGACCAAACTAAAAGCAGAAAAAGCAGAAGCGCTAGGCAAAATCGAAGCAGAACTTAAAAGTGTTACCGGTAAAAGGGATGCTCTAAAATCAGAAGTTGATGCATTGACGGAGCAGTTAACACCTTATCCTCGTTGGGACCTGGGCGCCTTTGGTACTCTAGGTTTAAACTTCACCGGATTCAACGATTGGTTCTCTAAAGACAAACCCAACACCTTTGCTACTAACATTACATTCGCAGGAAATGGCTTTGCCAACTTAGACCAGGAAAAATATTTCTGGAGGAATAGTACTAGTCTGACATTAGGGTGGATCAAATTTGACGATAAGGACAACCCTGATGATAGCGATGAGCTTGAAGTTTCTGCCGATGCATTTAACCTTGTTTCTCTCTTTGGGTATAAACTGAGTGACCACTGGGCCGTATCTACTTTAGGTGAATATCGTACTTCTATTTTAGACGGTAGGTTTAATAACCCAGGTTACTTGGATTTAGGTGTAGGAGCAACCTGGACTCCAATCAAAGACTTGGTTGTTGTTATTCATCCTTTAAATTACAACTGGGTTTTTGCCGATGATGAAACGATGTTCAACTCTTCACTTGGTGCAAAAGTGGTAGCTGATTATAAGCGGCAGATTGTCAAAGGCCTTAATTGGAAGTCTAATCTTTCAATTTTTGCAAGTTACGAGGATACGGACTATTCTAACTGGACTTGGGTCAACAGTTTCAGTACTGCTTATAAAGGACTTGGTATTGGCTTGGAGGTCGGATTACGTAATAACAAACAGGAAGCTCTGGCTGCCCTAAAGACGGATAATCCATTACAAACTTATTATATCTTAGGATTTACCTATAGTTTGTAACGCTGATATAAATAAAAAACGAACGCCGTCTCATTTCATTTGGGACGGCGTTTTCTTTTTCCGTAGATTTGCTTTCCTTATATTATACCAAATAAAACCCTTATCTCTTTATGTCTAAACAGTTAATAGAATGCGTTCCGAACTTTAGTGAAGGGCGCGATATGAGCATCATCAAACAGATTACAGATGAAATACAAAGTGTAGAGGGGGTCCAACTTCTGGACGTTGATCCTGGTAAAGCAACTAATCGTACTGTGGTTACATTTGTTGGTGAACCCACTCCTGTGATCCAGGCCGCATTTCTTGCTATTAAAAAAGCAGCAGAGCTTATTGATATGAGCCAACACCAGGGAGAGCACCCCAGGATGGGCGCAACCGATGTATGTCCATTAGTTCCTATATCCAATATCACAATGGAAGAAGTGGTAAAGTATGCTCATCAGCTTGGTGAAATGGCCGGAAAAGCATTAGACATCCCATTTTATATGTATGAGGCCGCAGCTACAAATACTAAACGGAGCAACTTGGCAACAGTGCGTGCCGGTGAATATGAAGGGTTGCCGGAAAAACTACAACAAGCTGACTGGAAGCCGGATTATGGCCCCGCTCATTTTAATCCAAAAGCAGGAGCTACTGCAATTGGTGCCCGCGACTTCTTGATTGCTTATAATGTTAATTTAAATACGACCTCTGTTCGTCGTGCTAATTCCGTTGCTTTTGATGTACGGGAAAAGGGCCGCCTTAAACGTAAAGGCAATCCAATTACCGGAGCAATCGCCAAAGACAAAAAGGGCAATCCGCTACGCGTTCCCGGTGCTTGTAAAGCCGTCAAAGGAATTGGTTGGTATATTGAAGAATATGGCATTGCTCAAATTTCAATGAATCTGACAAATATTCGTATTTCTCCATTGCATAAGGTGTTTGAAGAGTGTTGTAAAAGTGCCAATAAACGTGGGCTGAGGGTTACCGGATCAGAACTGGTCGGTTTAGTCCCTTTGAATGTCATGCTAGATACCGGCAAGTATTTTTTAAAAAAACAAAAACGCTCTGTTGGCGTGTCGGAAGAAGAGATTATAAAGATCGCAGTGAAGTCTCTGGGATTAGATGAGTTAAGTGATTTTGATCCGAGAAAAAAGATCATTGAATACCGCCTGGCCGACCTAAATGCGGCACCATTATTGAAAATGGACTTGCAGAACTTTGCTGACGAAACAGCTTCTGAAAGCCCTGCCCCAGGAGGTGGATCCATCTCGGCTTATGTAGGTGCTTTAGGCGTTTCTTTGGCTACAATGGTAGCTAATCTTTCCTCTCACAAAAGGGGCTGGGATGATCGCTGGGCGTACTTTTCTAACTGGGCCGAAAGCGGTCAACACCTAAAAGATCAGTTGTTGAAATTAGTAGATGAGGATACCCACGCATTTAATGCTATCATGGATGCTTTTCGCCTGCCTAAAGGAACCGCAACTGAAAAAGGAGTACGAAGCGAAGCTATCCAGGCAGCTACCAAAAATGCAATTGAAGTACCCTTTCGAGTAATGGAAATATCCTTACAAACATTTGAATTGATCGAAGCCATGGTTGATGAAGGCAATCCAAACTCCATAACTGATGCTGGGGTAGGAGCCTTGTGTGCCAGAGCAGCCGTTAGAGGTGCTTTTATGAATGTTCAAATAAACGCTGCGGGATTACAAGATAAAAAATACGTTGCAGGCAAATTAAAAGCCGGTAAAGCAATGATAAAATCCGCAGACAAGTTGGAAAAAAACATACTCTCGAAAGTTAATAAAAAAATTTAGATAACTATACTCATACGTGCTTATGCTATTTCGTGCCTTTATTGTTTTTTTCTTGATGTCAAACTTTATTTTTGCTCAAGACCAGTACTCTTACATCTCTGATCGCAAATTTCATGATCCTGCAGATTTAATCGGTTTTAACTTTAAACCCGGATCTTTTGAAATCCCTCAGAAACAGGCAGAGGAACATTTCAAAGCAGGAGAATACTCCTTTGGTATTTCTACCAGCAACTTATATGTCAAAGGTCCAGAAATCGAAGGGGTATACAGTATTAACAATACGAAGCCTACGGATTATGGGTATAAAATGTTGTTAATGAATGCGCGTGACCCTATGATTCAGGGTCACCTTAAAATGGTATTAAACCAATTTGATCAGGTAGAGGCTTTAATCTTCAAACGATCTAACAAGGAAGATGAAATTATCTTCTTTCAAGCTGCTATTGCAAAGGATGATAATGAAAAGGATCGTAACTACTTCACGGATCGTTTTGAAATCCCGATTGAAGATCAGGATAGTCTTTGGGGAAAGCAAGTTGTTCCGTTTTTTCGTATCCACGCAGATCGAGGAAAGATTCAAGAACGCTTACAAGCGAGTGATAGTACGGTAATCTCTTTTGTAGAAAAAATTACATTTGAAGAAAAAACAAAAGAGAAAAAAATTAAAGAAAAGAAGAAAAAGAATGATGAAGGAGAAGAAGAAATCGTTGAAAAAACGGATAAAGTAATAGAGGAGGGCTCTGTTGAATTAGATAGCTTAGAGAGAGCGGAAGCCATTCGAACAGGAAGCTTTTCTAAAACGGTGATGCAGGATGGAAAGAAAGTAACGATAAAAGTAAAAGTAGTTAAAACCTACTATATTGAAGTTCGCTCGATTGTCACTTACGAGGATGGTGAAGTTCTGGACGAGCACGAAAGCTATCAAATTGCTTCTATTTCCGAAGGCGAAAATACTCGTGCATTAAAAGATGAAGATCGTTATCAGCTTCAAATCGATCTAACCAAAGGAGCCCCGATATTTATGTATCTGACACAAAAAAGGACGATCAGCAGGATTGATGTAGGCGGAAAGCAATATTTGATGCGAGGACACTAAGCGAAAAATTATTCTACATAAAAAACCGGATTAGTCGAAATTGACTAATCCGGTTTTTTTATGCTTTTTTACCTTACTTAAAAACTAAACCCAATGGATGCCTGCACCGCAAAATTCGTGTCATTATCCTCTTGAGGAATCACTTGGTTATTCCCCCCTAGCTCAGATTTACTAAAATCGTAACTATTATTTGTAATATCAACTAATCCAAAGGATAAACCCAGTCCTACAAAAAGCCCCTGATTGATGAACCCTTTTATCCCGGCAACAATGCCTGCATCAAACGTATTATAAAAGTTTCCATCTTTTTCCTCGTAGTCATAATAAGCACTGAGTGATCTGGGAACAACAACTTGCTCACGATCCGCCTGAAAAGTAAAAGCATCATTTAAGTCCTGAAGTTCCTCTGTATTAATTGAATTATCTTTTAAGTAGTTATAATCCAAGTTGACCGTATACTGAATTGACGAAGAATTATTATTTGACTGGCCATCAAAGATCGTTTCGCCTTCTCCTCTTGATCCTACTAAAAACGCCACATAGCCACCACCATAGAACTCAACCCGATCCCAGAGTTTTACAAATCCAGTTATTGGAATTTTGATGTAGTTGTTCGTGACGTTCAATACGGACATTTTAGTTCCCGTTGCGAAAACTGGATTTCCAGACTCCGTTTGCAGGCGCTGGAAGGCTTCTCCTTCATACCTATATTTAAATCCATTCTGTGAAAACAATACTTCTCCTCTTACACCAAAGTAGTCATCAAATTTCACATTCACTCCTCCACCAACGTGAAACCCCGTAGCTCCTTCATAACTATCCAGGCTAGTACCCACGACATTCTTTTCGGAAGGGCCATTGACATTAGCAAAGTTCAAACCCACCCGAAAGGCAGATGAGATTTCTTGAGCCTGACCTGTAAAAGGTAGGGCTAAAAATAATAACAAAAGGTAACGTAAAGTCATTGGATGATTTCTATTTTTAAGCCTTGAGCTTGATCCTAAAAAATTCCTCAACATCACTGCCGAGCAAATGAAGAACAAATATACAACCTTAGTAACGATGAGAAAATAAAGTGATTACTTTTTGATCTGTAATATATAGGCATTTCCTTAACTTTGTGTCGCAATACACGAATTATGAGTAGAAGAAATAAATTAGAAAAATTTTCGGAACTTTTAGGGTTCCCTAATGTCTATGAGAACTTTGATGCTCAACATCCCGAGTTAATAAGTCAACATGGAGAAACCATTGACCTGAAGGGCTCCTGGGCAACTGTTCATTTTAACAATGATCACCCCGTTGTTCTGGAGTTAGCCTGTGGTCGGGGAGAATATTCCCTGGGGCTGGCCCGCCTTTTTCCGGAAAAAAACTTTATCGGTGTTGATATAAAGGGGGCGAGAATTTGGAAAGGTGCAAAAACTGCTTTAGAGGAAAACCTAACTAATGTTGCTTTTCTTAGAACACGTATCGAACAGATTACGCATTTTTTTGCCCCTGGTGAAATTTCTGAAATCTGGATCACTTTTCCGGATCCTTTTTTAAGAAAAAGTAAATCCAACCGACGTCTTACGTCTCCTAACTTTCTTAATCGTTTCCGCCAAATTCTTCAGCCCGAAGGTTTTGTACATCTTAAGACTGATTCACCCGAGTTATATGAATTTACGCTGGAAGTTATAGATGCAGAAGATGGTGTGCAGCTACTGTATCAAAATAATGATATTTACGCTGACAAATTACCTATGGAAGCATTGTCCATTCAGACCTATTATGAGCGGATGCACCTGGCTGACGGAAGAACGATAAAGTACCTGCGGTTTACAATTTAATTCAGCCCAAATAATTCTAACCAACTACAAATGCTTCCAGCCCTGTGCGGTAATCGGATGTAAATTTCCACCTTTCGTGTTAAGTTTAATCCCGTCCTTTGCCTCTACAATTTCTCCCATAATATAGATATCAGGTAAATACTTTATTTTTTCTATATCTTTTGGATCAATAGTAAAAAGCAATTCGTAATCCTCTCCACCACTCAAGGCACAGGTAATTGGATCTAATTTAAAATTAATAGCCATCATTTCAGCATCCGGGTGAATCGGAACACCGCTTTCTTCAATCAAAGCACCAACCTTCGACTGGCCACAAATATGGAAAATCTCCGAGGCTAAGCCATCGGAAATATCAATCATTGCTGTAGGAACCAACTCATTTTTCGCAAACATCTCAATCATGTCCTTTCGTGCTTCCGGTTTTAATTGGCGACCAACAAGGTACTGTTGATTTTCTAAATCCGGTTTAATCTCCGGATTATCAAGGAATAACTGTTTTTCGCGTTCCAGGATTTGCAATCCTAGATAAGCTGCCCCCAGGTCACCAGTCACACAGATG
>CBDUIU010000230.1:0-6573 GCA_965367335.1 uncultured Saprospiraceae bacterium | reverse complement strand
GCTTTGGGCAAATACGATGCTTGCTCAACAACAAAATCAGGGGCATTTTTCCGGCAACCTGGAACTTAACGCCAATTTCTTTGACCGTGATTCGGCCATCGGAGCGGCGAATACCCCACAATATGACCGCCAACTTTATGGCGCGGAAAGCTGGCTGCAACTCAACTACAGCAATTTCGGTTTTGACGTAGGTATTCGCCTGGATATGTTTAATAATTCCAATCTCCTCAATCCACAAGGTGGTTCCTTCACGGCTCAGGGGATTGGATATTGGTATGTGAAAAAGCAGGTAAATAAACTGGGGATCACTGGAGGTTATTTTTATGACCAAATTGGGAGCGGCATCATCTTTCGTGCCTATGAACAGCGGCCACTATTGATTGACCAAGCGATCTACGGAGCCCGATTAACCTATGACCTTGGTGAAAACTGGAAAATTAAAGGCTTTACCGGCCGCCAAAAACAACAATTTGATACGTATCAATCCATCATTAAAGGTTTTGCGATTGATGGTTTTGCCGCAGACACGAGTGGGAGGTGGTCTTTGGCTCCTGGCTTTGGTATCTTAAATCGGACTTTGGATGATAATTCAATGGATGGCTTGGTGGCTACACTGGAAACTTATGACCCCCAGGATGCTTTTATTCCCAAATACAATAATTATGCTTTTACCTTGTATAATACCTTATCGACGGGCCCCTTTAGCTGGTACGTAGAAGGTGCTTATAAAACAAAAGATGCTATCAATGATCCGTTTGGCGAGTTTAGATCTGAAAATGATACCGTTATTACCATTGGAGACAAATTTATCAATGAAACCGGCTCCGTTTTGTATACTTCCTTGAGTTATGCGGAGAATGGCTTTGGCATTACCCTGGAAGGAAAACGGACAGAATATTTTTCGCTTCGCACCAATCCTCAGGCGCGCCTGAACCGTGGTATTATTAATTTTTTACCGCCGATGTTTCGCGTTAATACGTATCGCCTGACCGCCCGTTATAGTCCTGCTACCCAAGAGCTGGGAGAGTATGCTTTACAGGCAGACATCAGTTATGGTCCTAATCGCAAATGGCGTTTTAATACCAACTTCTCTAACATTACTGACCTGGATGGCGACTTGTTGTATCGAGAAATCTATGGTAGTGTCCAATATAAATACAAACGCAAATGGCAAATGATTCTGGGCGTACAGCGACAAGAGTACAACCAGGAAGTATATGAATTTAAGCCAGGTGTTCCATTGGTGCAGACGATCACACCGTTTGCCGAGTGGTTGTATAAGTTTAGCCGGAGAAAATCTTTGCGGATCGAAGCACAGGCGATGTTTGTAGGAAAAGATAAAAAGGCAAATGCTAAGCAGGATTACGGAAACTGGTTGTTTGGACTGGCTGAATTTAGCATTGCACCGAAGTGGACATTTACAGTTTCTGATATGTGGAATGTATCTCCGGGAAAACAATCTCCGACAGATCGTAATGGTAAAAAATTAAAAAAACATTTTCCAAGATTTGATGTGTTTTATGTGCATAAATCGAATCGGTTCTCACTAAGTTATATCAAACAAGTAGAAGGGATTGTATGTGCCGGTGGTGTATGTCGTTTGGAGCCTGCCTTTAGTGGTGCGAAATTTACGGTGCAGTCTACTTTTTAATTGATAGCTAACGTTTTATTTTTAAAAAGAAATTTGTGCAAATATGAAAATAGTAATAAATCTCTTATTTGTGTTTTTATTGTTGGGGTTTTTGTCCTGTGAAGAAGTACCTCCGGTGGTCAGCCTTATCGAAAACCAGGGCGACTGTACGGCAGTCGATGGTAACTTAGTAGCTAATCAACAACGGCAAGTGCTTATTGAAGAGTTTACGGGTGTGCGCTGCGTGAACTGTCCGGCGGGGAGCGCGCTGATTGAGGATTTCCTGGATCAGTACGGCGAGCAATTAATTGCCGTATCTCTTCATGAAGGCTTTTTTGCGAACCCTGCTGCAGAAAGTCAATATGATTTTCGAACTGCAGATGCCGATCAAATATCTAGCTACCTAGGAGGAGTGCTGGGATATCCGGCGGCGGCGGTAAATCGTGTTGCGGTTGCAGGTTCGGAAGAATTGGCGCTGGGGTCCAGTGAGTGGGCAAAGGTGATCAGTGATGAGATAGCCATTGCGCCTCGGGTGAAATTATATATTGATAAGACTTATGACGAGTCTTCTCGTGATCTTTCAATTGAAGTATCCATCTTTCCTCAACAAGATATTGACGAAAGCACGCGGCTTAGTGTTTTTATATTAGAAGATGATATAGTAGATTACCAAAAGACACCTTCTGGTGATGTGCTTGACTACAATCACAAGCATGTTTTTCGGGATGCTGTAACTAACGCAGATGGTAACCCCATTGCGGAAGAGCTGAATACCAGAACCAGGGTGTGTAAATCTTATACTACTACTTTGTCAAATGAATGGCTAGTTGACAATTGTTCCATTGTTGCTTTTGTTCATTTGGGAGGCCCAGAGAAAAATATATTACAAGCAGCTAAAATTAAACTATAACCACACCTTCTGCTAAGATTTGTATATTTGCCTAACTATTTTTAATAAAATCCAAACAAACATGGCAAAAGCAAATTTTTTAGATGTTATCCTGAAGACTATCAACGATGTTCAACAAAAGAACAAAAAAAATCCTAACGAAGAAACAGCAGACCCATCAGTATTCGATTTACTGAGAGGTAAAATCCAAAAATTGGATGAAAAGAGTCGGACCAAGCGTGCAGCTAAAGGTAAATCTCCCAAGAGCATTTTAGATATGATTCGCGGAGAGATTTCCGGCGTGCGTCGGGAAAACAAAAAAGATCCAAACGTTCCTACTGCCCCTAAATCCGTATTTGATAAAATCCTGAGTAAACTGGATCAAAAACCTAAAGCAACTGCAAGCGCAGGATTGCGCAAGGTGGTTCAGGATTATAATTTGGATGTTAGCGGATTGCCAAAAGAGGTAGTTCAACAGGTGCAAACACGCTATATAGACGATCGCAAGAAATTTGATCACCAATATGCACAAGCACTTCATGATTTGATCAAGCAATACCGCTAGAAGAGGTCAGGACTTAGATGGAATGTACTGTATATCATAACAGTACATTCCATCTTCCGTTTGGTTTACATGTAAGCAATTGTAAAAAGTCAGGCAATTATATTTCGAGTTGTACTTTCCCCTTTCATCTTATTTACTTTTCTTTTGAGACCGAAACCGTGGCCATTCCTTCTCCCGCCATAATGCTCACAATCCAATCCTCTTTTTCAGCAATCACATTTCCCTTGTCTTCAAACAAGGTAGTCATTTTGGTTGTGAAGCCTTTATCGGTGAGCTCGTCCTTGTATTTATTCAAGACGTTTTCAGGCACTTCTTCAAAAACTATGACCCAACCCATTACGTCAGTCATTTGTTGGGTATTGACCATGATAATTTTTCCTTCGGTAAATTCGGGGATATGATCAGGAATTTCTGCTGGCCATGATTTTGCAGAAGCATCAGTGATGAATTTACCTTCTTCTGTTTCGATTACCATTTTCCCTTCCTCAAGATCCACATCAGCATCTTCACCAATGGCTTGTTCAATTAATTTTTCATGGGTTTTTTCTGCTGCTTTTTTGCAGGAGAATGTCATGAAAGTGAGACTGATAGCAAAAAAGAAAATACTGATACGGATGAGGTTATCTGAATTAAAAAATTTCATTTGTTTGAGGTTTTTTAATGTAACAATTATCCTTTTTCAGAGATTTAAGGTAGACAAAAACAAAGATGAAAGAATTGACTTCTGTCAGTGAAGAGAATGATCTTTTGTTAAATAAAATCCGGGAAAATTATTTTCAAGCAGTTAATATACCAGTTCATACCGCTTTATTCTGGGTTCAAAATATTTTTCTTGGATGATCAAATTTTATAAAACAAATTGAGCATAAGGGTGTTAGATCTAAAAAATATTTAAATTTCATAATCTATTTTACCTAATGCATAAATCATGAAAAAGTCATTTAATAATCGCATAGATGCCGTAGATTGGATAGCAGATTTCGTTGAAAACGAAGGACAGTTTGAAGTCCTAAGAGAGCAATTAAGCTTTAATCATATTTACTCTGGCCAGTTTTATCTGGAGATCGATACGGAAGAGGATTTGCCTGAGGTGGTAGTACTGCCTGGTAAAAGTCATATCTGATTGAGATGCGCTATTTCTTAATAGTGTTGTTAAATTAAGTCCTGGTTGCGCCATGATGAACTATTTAATCAATGCTCTTAGAGATGTAGCAAATGCCTTCAGTCTGGCTTGGACCTTTTCATTTAGACCCTCTGCATCTACCCAAGTGTGAACATCGCCCAAATAGTGCATTCCTAAATATTCCGCACTCAGCCGAAACGGCATAAAAAACCCTTCGTATTCTTCCTCTCCCGAGCTGCAACACAGCGCTGCCATTTTCTTACCTCGTAATTTCCGTCCCGTTGGTTTTTCTGTTTTTAAACAATCAGAAAGTCGATCGAAAAAAATTTTCATCGTACCGCTCATCGCATACCAGTATACAGGTGTGGCAAAAACCAAAGTATCGTATGCAGCAATAATTCTTTTCATTAGCGGAATAAAGTCATCCTCGCTATTTTTAAATTCATAATCAAATGGTCCTATATTAAAATCATTTAAGTCGAGAATGTCAAAAGCCGTTTCGTTTTGTAGGTATTGAACTACTTGAAAAGTATCACCGGTGCTATTAGAAGAGCCGAGAATAATAAGACCCTTTTGACTCATGGTATTTGTTTTTATCATAAAATGCTACTATGACAAAGGTAAGGGCCAAAGCATAATTTTCAAATAAGGGAAAAATTTTGCCCTATAACTTTTCTCCAAATTTTTTCAACTGTCGAAATACTTCGGTTAATTCTTTACCTAGTTTCGTTATGGAATACTCCGTGTGTTTTGGGAAAGCATTAAAGTCTTCTTTCTCAATCAATCCATCCTGAATCAACTCTTTAAGTTGTTGTGTTAAGGCCCGCTTCGGTGCCTCGGGTAAACCTTGTTGAATGTCTCGTAATCTAAGTGTACTCTTTAGCAACTCGTTAAGAATGGCTGGCTTCCATTTGCCAGAGATGGCATTCAGCGCTTTTTCAATAGCGCAATCACTTTTAGCAGGTGTTTTTCTTTGATAAGCAGACATAATGTGGGTATAGATAAATAGAACATAAATTTAATTATATATTCCTCTTTTTTCCTTACCTTTTCCAACAAATTTTCAACTGGATGCAAATCGTAAAACCATCAAAACAGTATGATGCTATCATTGTTGGTTCAGGAGCGGGTGGAGGAATGTCCGCTAAGGTGCTGGCTGATGCCGGTTTAAATATCGCAATCATTGAAGCCGGGCCTTTCTTTGATCCCAAAAATCCAGAACAACAAACGCAGATGAAGTGGCCATATGATTCACCTCGCAGAGGTGCTCGTTCTACCAGGGATTTTGGTGAATTTGATATGGCCTACGGTGGTTGGGATATCAAAGGTGAACCTTATACGACAACAGCAGATACGGAATTTATGTGGTTTCGGTCTCGTATGCTGGGCGGTCGTACCAATCATTGGGGGCGAATCTCACTTCGCTTCGGCCCTAAAGATTTTAAGGCTAAAAGTCATGATGGGTTAGGAGCGGACTGGCCCATTAGCTACGAAGAGGTGCAGCCCTATTATGATAAGGTAGATAAATTGTTAGGAGTTTTTGGTAGCAAAGAAGGCCTGCCTAATGACCCGGATGGTTTCTTTTTGCCACCACCTAAACCGCGTTTACACGAACTGTATTACATCAAGGCTGCAAAAAAGTTAGGGATCACGACTATTCCTTCCCGATTATCAATTTTGACTAAAAAATTAAACGAAGACCGTGGGGTTTGTTTCTATTGTAGCCAGTGTGCGCGCTCTTGTAATGTCTATGCTGATTTTTCTGCTGGTTCGTGCCTGATTTTTCCCGCACAAAAATCAAAAGGACAAGTGGATCTATTTGTCAATTGCATGGTTCGTTCCGTTAACACCGGACCGGATGGCCGGGCAACCGGGGTGACCTATATTAATAAAACAGATCGACAAACACATCAAATGAATGCTAAAGTAGTCGTGTTGGCTGCTTCAGCTTGTGGGTCTGCAAGAATATTGTTGAATTCTAAAAGTAAGGCCCATCCTAATGGCCTGGGAAATAGTAGCGGCGTTGTGGGTAAGTATCTTCATGACTCCACCGGCTCAAGCAATATGGGGTTAGTGCCGGCACTATTAGATCGTAAAAGATATAATGAAGATGGTGTTGGTGGTATGCATATCTACTCCCCCTGGTGGCTGGATAATAAAAAACTGGATTTCCCACGGGGTTATCATATTGAGATTTGGGGCGGAATGGGTATGCCCGCTTATGGCTTTGGGATGGATATGCCAAAGATGGCGCAATACCTGGGCGTAAAAAGTGGGGGCTATGGTGATACCCTGCGGAGAGACGTCAAAAGAATGTACGGCGCCCTGATTGGATTTGGTGGCCGGGGAGAATGTATTGCCCGGGA
>CBDUIU010000229.1:0-6590 GCA_965367335.1 uncultured Saprospiraceae bacterium | reverse complement strand
GGAACGGTAATCTTAGGCAGATCCGCTTTACGATCCCAGTTTTTAAGCGTTGCATCTCCTTTGATACCAAACTCGCTTGGTCCCTGCATATGGATATAGATCGCTGGGTTCAAATGTTTAAAAGCACGATTGATGGATTCCGGCCACTCTTCCGGTGGCATGCGCAAAACGTGCTCGGTATAATAATGCTGGAATAATAACTCCGCATAACGTGGGTTCTCATAATCCCCTTTCGCTTCAACTTCCATGACCTCTTTGAGCACTTCCGGAGGTAATTGCGGCCCCAATACTTCGGCAGCATATTGATTGTATTCCGGTACACTGGAGACCATGTTGGAGATGATCAGTCCTTTTAAATTGTTCTGATACTTCAGGGCATATTCTATTGCCAGAATGCCTCCCCATGACTGACCGAATAAATAAAAATTATCCTTATCCAAACCCAGTGCTTTACGCACCTGTTCCACTTCTTCAACAAATCTTTCGGTAGTCCATAGACTCATGTCTTCCGGTTGATCACTGTAATAGGATCCCAGTTGATCATAGTAGATATATTCAATGCCTTCCTGGGGAAAATACCCCGCAAAACATTCAAAGATCTCATGTGTAGCCGCAGGTCCTCCGTGCAATAATAGAACTTTCATTTTTGGGTTATTCCCTACCCTTTTCGTCCATACTTTAAATTCACCTTTGGGGGTAGAAATGGGGATCATGCGAATTCCTCCGGTAAATTGATCCTCCGCATTCGCAAATTCGAGGTAGTTGGTCATTGCCTCAGGTTCGGAAGGGCCAGCTACCGGTTGCGGATCTTCACAGGCACTGAGCAGCAGCATGCACAGAATAGATAGTAGTAACGTGTTATTCATTATAGGTTAATTGTGAATGGAAAATGGATATCTAAATACTTATTTCGGGCACTCTTCACATTGTTTGACAAAAACCCGGCTGGACCACTTCTTATGTTCCAATATTTCAATACCGGAATCCAAATAGCCATACATAATCTTTCGGACTCTCTCAGATAACAAATCAAAATTGACAATGCAAGCATATAGGTTTTCCTTTTGGGAACAAATCAACTTACAAACCTCTTTGCACTCTTCGTCTGTCAAACAATGAGATTTATTATATCGCTCCTTAACATTTTTGATGGGAATCGTCTCGTGAGGCACAGAATAGGGCGCATCAACAATACCACTATAATCAAAATCATAGGGTACCGGGATAATTGTTTGCAACTTGGAGGATCTAAGAAATTTCACATTATGCTTACTATCCATATGCCAGTCCGTATTACCAATCAAATATTCAAAAACGGAAAGGAGCGGATAATGATAACGATCCAATAATTGAGTTTTGACTGTCCGGGGCTCATAATGCTTTGTTTCCGTGCGCTGGGCTAGTTCCTGTGTCGGTTCAACAAAAAAGCCGTAAGCAGACAAGCTGGCATTTACAGCCTCGGGAGCTTTAAAGTCTACTTGTAACAGCCGTACTTTATAGCTGTAATCCGTTAAAACATTATAGAGTTTATAGGCCAGGTATTCTTTCAGCAGTATTTCTTTCATTTGCTTGTTATCCCGACAAACACCGACCCATTTGACCTTATTAAAGGTAAAATCTGACTTAGGAAATTTGAATTTTATCGGTGGGTATTGGCAGATTTTTCGCCGGGCATTGCCCCTGGGCTTCACTTTGATATTATACGTTTTGCCGGTGTGCGCTCCTGAAACAATCGTGAACACAGCATCCTGATAAACGGGATTAGATTTTTCCTTGACTAGTTTTTTCAGATTCGTTTTGATCTCTACTTTGATAATACTGTCGGCAGGAAATAAGTCAAAAATCGAATCTTGTGCAATCAGAGAACTAGTACCTAATACTATCAATAATAAAAGGTAGTAACGCTTTTTTAGGAATTGAGGGGTCATGGTTTTTTAGGTTTTCTACTAACAAAGATAAGAAGAAATTGGATTTCTTACTCAATGGGGTCAGACTCCTGAATGGTAAACTGAGAAACTACTTTTAAAGTCTTGGTTATATTGGTTTTTCTAATAGGTCACCTGGAAAAACAGAGGGCAGTTATTCCGCCCTCTGTACTTATTTCCTATCGACATCTATCGAGATAATTTTACAATTGCAAGTTAATCTACTTTAGCGATGGCTTTAGCATTTCTTGACAGATCAGGTCGCATCTGGCCGTAGACAAAGTCAACTTTTTTACAGCAAGCCATTAGCTGCTGATATAAGTCTAAAAATTCCGGCCCCATCACCTCTCGATTTGCCATCAATTTTTGGCTATGGTCTGCCATATTCTTTGCACTGCTGGCAACCATAAAAAAGGGACCTTTCGTTCCAAAACCACTACGATAAAATCGATATGCTACTTTTGATTTTTTCTCGACAAATAACTTCTGGATCTTAGTAGCGAGTTCTTCTGCTTCATTGTACTTATCTGCTTTGAGGTGAAAATAATCCCAGCGGCGGAAATCCTCGCCCGGGGTAGTGATATCAATTCCTTCAGGCATATAAGATAGTGACTTATCCAGGGAAAGCACATAAGATTTGTGGCTGGCTTCATACGCATAAGATGTTTTCCAAAATTCTTTCAAAGCATCTTTGCCCATTTTGTCAGCTAATTCTTTAAAATCCTTTTTATCCAGGTCCGCCATACTTGAAATGGGTTCAATGTAGAGAAAGCGATTATCCATTGACTGAGCTGTAATCCAGTTTGGACCACTACAATTATGTTCGTCCAATAAGGCAATCAACTTCTTGTCAAATTTTTCACTTTGCGCGACCATGTCCGGTTTCACTTCATACTCATAAACAGAAAACATTTGGCGATCGTCATCCTGCGCAAAACTGTAATTAATGGCTAAAAAAAGGGTCAGTAAAAATAAAAAAGAAAGCTTTTTCATGGTATTTGGTTTAGAGGTTAAAAAAGAAAAAAATTAAAGGGTGTTCTGGTGCTTGTCCCTCACCGAGAAAAGTGAAGTTATCTTTGTGCAGGTGCCTGTCTTGGAAATTGGTGGGAACGCGTCATGTGAGTAGCACTAAAAGTAGAGGCAAATAATTTCTTTGTCAATCACATGTTGATGTGATTAACAAAGAAATTAGAAACAAAGGATGAAAACTACCGCTCCTCCTTTTCTCGGGCTTATTGATTCAGCCAGGCTGCGCAATCTTTTCCCAACATCTTTACCGCTAAGTTTTCGTATTTCTCAGCCTCTTCTTTCGTCAGGACATCTCGCCAACGGCCATTCTTGCCTTTGTGAATAAAGGTTTGAGCGCCACCATCCCAAAAGATTCCTCCCAGCGGTACACTGGCTGTTGCATTTTTCTTCATGTACGCAAAACTGCAATGCTCCAGAATTTCCGGCCATTTCGCTTCATCAATAGGGATGTCGAGAAAATCTGCAATCTCTCTGATTTCACCAGGCATATCTTTTTTCAGATCCGAGAAATGAACAAGTTTGACGTTGGGTAAGTCACGGATAGCCCACCAGGATTTTACATTCTCCCAAATTGACCAAAACGGATAGCCATCTTTATCCAACCAGTCATGATAATATTGTTTGATATCATCCACCGGTTTTTCGATGGGAGGTCCCACCAAACCGGGCGTGTTATTCAGCGCATCGTACCATTTCTCATTGGCATTGACATGATGGTTATACAAGCTCCATAACACATCTCTCCCGTCACGACCAATGTAGATGTATTTAGCTTTAGGAGAAAAGACCAGTGCATCAACCGGTAAATGGGTTTTGATAAAACGCCGGTGTTGCTGAGCTTCCAGTCCTGCCAGTTTTACGTGGGCAGGAGGAACCCGTAGATCCAGCCAGGGAGACATCTCTGCAACCGGTAAACCTTCCTGTCCATTAAAGATGAGTTGTGAAATAATTTGCTGCATCCAGGTGGTTCCGGATTTGGCGTAAGTCGAGATAATGATATCATCATCACGAAATGTGAAATCATTCCAGATGGGAGAGTCAAAGTGATTGGATTGAATTTCTCGGGTTTTTGAGGGATGTGTTTGTACTTCCATTTTTGTTTTTTTTTAATTCAACAAATGTTCTTAGGCTATCATTTTGTCAGTTTAAAAATAGTGGAGAAAAAGTTGTCGGGCAATCACATCTAAATGTGATTCTGATAGATTAAGTAGTTCTCTGGATTAGCCTGAATGCTTTTGTCGACAAATCCAAGGCTCATCTGCGGAGTGAAGGCTCACCCTACGGGTAGAATAACAGGAGCCAACTGAAAGCTGGCTCCCGGTGGGGCAATGTTAGACCATCCTTTCAGATGGATCTCAAACTTGGGTTTGATTTTTTGGAGTTTTGGTCTTATTTATGGCGAGCAAACTATTTTAAAACAATCTCACGCATCAGTTTTTGTCCGAAGTATTGTCTGATCTGTCCGTACTTTTCCAGGATATTAGCGTAATCCGGATTTGCTTCTATTTTATCCGTAATTGCTTTCCATTTGGCATCTTTGGCAGGGTTGGGGTCAAAGCTGGCCATGTTTGGATGCTCTGTCAGCAAGAGTAAATTAAAATCACTCGGATTGCTTTCACTACCCAGCATGATTTTATAGCTCTTGATCAAGCCTTGTTTTACCGCTTCCTTCATCACAAAGTTCCAAGTTGTATTGAGGCGCTTGAGGTATTCTTCTTCCATATTAGCATCAATACGGATCATCCCAACATTCCAAACAGTACCGCTATCGTATACATCACTTTGGGCTTGGATGGCTGAAGTCGGCAGATGGGTCAGGACAAATAATGCCATAAAGGTAAATGCACTTAGAATGAACTGCTTTGTCATAATGGTTTGATTTTTTGGTTTTAAAAAATGAAAAGAAAGTGATTATTCAGTTATTACTCTAAAGATAAGTATACACAGAACCAATGAACAGCATTATTGTCCGAGCGGTAGGAATTGGTGTCCCGGATGCCTAAAAAGGAAATCAAGCATAAAGTTAGGCGGTATGAATACCTTCTAAAGACCGTGGCCATCTAGCCGTATTTTTAGCAGCCCACTGGCAACAAATAAAATTGGAGAATTGTTATCTTTCCAGTTAAAAGGGAAAGCAAAAACAGCGGTAAATTATTAATATGGAAGAAGACATCACCTTTTTTTAAATTAAGCCATGAACAAAGTAATTGACTTATAATAAATTGCTTACTTTTAATGAAAGGTGTAGTGCAGCCTGCTTAGTTCAGCCTTCTTTTTGCGAGTAATTTTATGATCAAAAAATTACTATATCTACAAAAAAATGGATAAAGACCCCATCTGGCAAGTTAAGTTTTACGGTGTTCGAGGTTCAACACCCATCTGCGATGGTGACTACCAGCAATTTGGGGGTAACACATCCTGCATTTATGTGGATTTGCTAATAAATGACCGCAGTAACATGTTAGCGATATTTGATGCAGGTACGGGGATTAGAAAATTAGGAAAAGAAATCAGCAGCGGGAAACTTCCGGATACCAAGTTTATCTTTCTGGCCTTCACTCATTTTCACTGGGATCATATTCAGGGCTTACCGTTTTTTGAACCGGCCTATAATGAAAACAAAAAAATTGCCCTTTTCTCCCCGCACGAAGCGATGAAAGATGTAGAGTTACAACGAATTTTTGAAACTCAGATGCAGAAGGAATATTTTCCCATTCAGCTAAAAAATATGGGGGCAGAACTAAAGTTTTTTACCGCCGAGGAATACCAAACTTATTTAAATGTTGACTATCGAATAAAATTCACTAACCGATTGCACCGCCATCCGGGAGGTGCATTTAGTTACCGAATGGATGCAGGTGGTCGCTCTGTGGTGATCTGTACCGATTTAGAACATGGGGAAACCATTGACCAGAAAGTCGTCGAATTTTGTCGTGATGCTGATTTGCTTATTCACGATGCTCAATATACGGATGAAGAACTGGAAGCACACCGGGGATGGGGCCATAGCAGTTACTCCCAGGCAATTGCCTGTGCAAAGCAAGCAAATGCCAAGAAGCTGATCTTTACTCACCATGACCCCGACCATAATGACGATTTTTTAGCTATCATGGAAAAAAAATGTCAACAAGAATTTCCCAACTGTGCGATGGCAAGGGAAGGCATGGAAATTTTGGTATAATGTGGACAACAATTCTCCTTTTTTCCTAAAACCTAAACATCTCCTACATTAGCATTGTTACTTACGTCGAAACTCCTCGGGTTTCTACTACAAAAAGTATTACTATTGATCCTTAGAGGGTAATTAATATCACTTCAGTGGCAATTGAAGAAACATTTTTTATTTTATCCTATTAAATGAAAACAAAAATCCTTTTATGGTCAAAACAGCATTAGAAGTAGCTAAGATTCAATTCCGTAACAATATCATCGATCTGTTCACTATATGCCTTGGCGTCACGATGGCCAGTATTGGGTTAAAGGGGTTTTTGCTCCCCAATGGATTTCTGGATGGTGGAGCAATGGGTATTTCGTTGCTGAGTCAAATACTTTCCGGAATTGATTTGTCGATTCTGATCATACTCGTCAATTTACCATTTATCTTATTAGGTATCAGGCAGGTCTCTTTGGAATTTG
>CBDUIU010000228.1:0-6604 GCA_965367335.1 uncultured Saprospiraceae bacterium | reverse complement strand
TAAGACAAAAAACCTCTTATATGAAAACTTTTTCTGTTAAGTTTTTCAACTTAATCCTTTCTCAAATTTCTGCTAAATTTACCCGTGTTACTTTTCAGTTTTTCCTACTCTTCAGCGGATTAGCCTTCCTGAGTGCTTGTCAGTCTGGTGAGATAGATCATTCCGCCACAACAGCGATGGCAAGTGAAGAAATGATGACCGCCGCCGTGGTGGAATCTCCTATGAGGACACCTTCTGTAACAGAGGCTGTAGCGGAGAAAGTTATGGAGCAGGAAGCCCCAGCCACACCTACGGAAGCAATAGATCTGGTCCTTAAAAACTTTAAGGCTAAGAGCAGTCATACAGATACCAGACGGTTCTGGGGAAGTGAGCAAGAGCCACTCATGGGAAGATTTGAACGTATCACCCTTACCCATAACGGAAAATCAATGTTAGAGCTTGACTGTGAACGAGAAAGTATGTTCGGAAAAAGTATGCTCATCTCGGTCCAATTACCTACCCAATCAGATCAAGCCCCTGCAATGATGCGCGTAATGACTTCACAATTGACTTACATGGAAGGGACATTTGTTAATTACGAGAACGACCCATATGATTATTATTATTTTAAAAATGGCCGGTTGGTTGATTTTGTCCGCCAAGATGGCAATAATACTTCCAATAAAACCAATCTTGTTGAACAATTAAGAGCTGATAGCGTGGCGATTCTATCTAACAGCCTATTACGGGAGGTAAGCACTTTGTTATTTTTCAACAATAAAGTTACTGATTTTTCCGGAACCTGGAATCACGTAAAAAACACGGATGATTATCAATTCAGCACACAGCTTCAGCAAGTTGGCGAATTCGTATTTGGAACTTACTGTGGCTATACACCGACTAAATATGATTGCGAATTAGACTCACAAGGAGGGTCGCCTTGTTTTGTTACAGGAAAGGTAGAGAATGATACGCTACGACTTGAATTTAGGCCGTGTTATACTGAGGGAAGCGGAACGGCCAAGTTATTTTTTAATGAGCAGGAAATGTTCTGGCAGACCACTAATCATCCGGAAGGGTTTTCGACGGTACCAGCGGAAGGACGGCTGCAACAATAGCTCGATGATAGCGGTAGGCTTAGTTATTTTTTTCTTTTAAATACGAGATAAAATAGTGCGGATTATTGAAATAAATGTTATCTTAAAATCGGTTAAGCTTATTTCCACCATACAAAACCTCCTGCACAATGAAAAATTACATGCAAAAGTCATTAGAGTCAAAAGATAAGAAGCTAGAATTCAAGCCAGCTCCTGTTACCGACTACATGGTCGAAGTAAACAAATTAATCACCTTTCGGCCGGAAACGGAGATCATGGATGTGGTAAAGACCCTGATCAAAAATAAAATAACTGGTGCACCGGTCCTCAACGATAAAAAAGAGTTAGTGGGCTTGATTGATGATAAGGATTGTTTAAAAGTGCTATTTGATGTGGCTTATCACAACCAACCGGTTAAAGAGAGTAATGTTGCTCACTATATGACTAACGTCATGAAAACGATTTCCGCAAGTTCTAATATTCTCGATATTTCCGATACCTTCCTGAATACTAAATACAAACGATTACTGGTAGTCAATGATGAAGGTAAACTGGTCGGACAAATTAGTCGTCATGATATATTACGGGCTATCTCAGATTTTAATGAGAAAATGCAGTAATTTCTTAATCCGGGAGGCGCTTTGTAGCGTTTCCCGGGTTACATTTCCTTCCTAATTCCTTTTCACGTTTTCACCTCCATATGCTACTCGACTGGTTGACTCTCTCCTAGCTTCCTACTGGAATTCAGGAGAAAAGTTTGATAGAATCAGGGCTTGGTTTCTTCGAAAATTTCCCATCAATTACCCATACTCCCATAATGTATTAAAAGTTAGAAAATTAAAGAAAAACTTCCAAAGTTCTCGGATTCGAGCATCTCTTGTAGAACATCTAAAAAGGAGCCGGGGGATGACGCTTTCACATCATCCCCCGGCTTAGAAATTCTGAGTTTCTAATAACTTGATTAATATACCAGGACGGGATCTCCGTCAAAATGTTTATTGTTTGTCAAGTTGGTAGATGTTTTCTTTTTAACGCTGTATTTGTAAATCTCCCAGTTACCATCCCGGTCAGATCCATAATAGATATTATCGGCATTGCGACCCCAGCGGGCAATGAGTTCATTTGCTGGTGTGTTGGTAATATTTTCTACCGCCCCACTTGCCAGGTTTTGGATAAATATATCCCGAGCCCCTATGCTATCCCGATTGGAATTAAACAGTATCGCGTCACCTAAAGGAGAAATATCAGCAAAATCCTCGTCAGCATCACTATTTGTTAGATTGACTACTTGCTGGTAGTGTCCGGTTATCTCCTGAGAGTATATTTCCAGGTTAGAATCCCGGTCGGTGGTAAACGCAATCTTTTTACCATCCGGAAACCAAACAGGGTTAAAGTTATTAGCCTTACTACCGGGCGTCATATCTTTAGGTTGGTTGCCTAAAGCATCAGAAATATAAATATGCCCATCACAAGCATACAGTAATTGAGATTTATCAGGAGACAGCATTGCGTTTTTATCATCTAACACACAATTATTCGGCTGGAGAATAGGCGATTGGGTCTTAGTTTTGAAATTGAAAAGAAAACGATAAAATTTTTCTCCTTTCTGTTGCAAGAAACTTATCTCTTGTTTATTCTGCACCCTTGGTGACCATTCTTTGTTCCGACTCACCGTTAATCGCTCAATATTTGAACCGTCAGATTTCATCCGATATAAATCTGAGTTACCTCCCCGGTCAGAGCTAAAGACGATATATTCGGTTTTACGACCTAAGAAGGTAGAAGTTATACCGATACAGCAGAATAATAAGAAGTATAATTTTGACATTATATTATCTATTTGATTCACTTTATCATATGCGAAAAATGCACCAAAAGTAAGCCATCGCCAGGTAACTTTAGTTAAAGTATTTTAACAATTTATTTAATTTGTTTAATTTTTAAAATATTTTGTTTTACATTAGCACTCTCTGATAGGTAGTCTATATCAGGTTTAAGAAATGAGTAGCATCAGTTAATAAAGCGGCATTTCATCATTCTTCTCGGCGGGCTATCTATTTTCCCAGTTGCGTTAATATATAAGTTTGGATGTTTTGGCAGACGTCAAGCACTTTGCTTTGGTGAATAAACTGCTTTTTTTTAGGGTAAATTCATTAAAATTATAGCGTGCTTGTAATGTTCAAACGGGTAAAATTTCTCTTAATAGGATCCAAAAGAGAGGTTTCTTTCAAACTTTATCATCCTGGTCAAATGTGATTAAGGAAACGATACAGCTATGAGTAGAATGTAGGACTCCGGTAACTCGGAGGGCGGTGGTGGCCTTGGGAGGGTCCCAGCCCACTGACGGGCGTCATGCCACAACTAATCCAACCCTATTATTCAACGGCCTGTTTATTAAAGCGTCTCAAGTATCCCAGACAACAGCACAGGGAACCACAAAGGTCATAAGGGTCACAGTATCACGAGCGTCACGAGCGTCACGATATATTAAACTACAGCAGCTTGCATTAATTTATTTTTTTATTGACATAGCATTTGATATAGTCATATACGCCTTAAAGCAACTTACAACCTTCTTCAGTTAATAAGTTTATTTCCCCCTATAGCAGGTTGGTTTATTTCTTTGCTAAAGCAAATTTGTGGTTTATCACGTAGTTCGTTAGAACACCTATAAACTTCATAAACCATAAACCATAAACTTCATAAACCATAAACCATAAATTTCATAAACATCATAAACCCATACTTTTACACCATCCAACCAACGCCACCAATAACAATATTCCTCCAAACCACCAAAACCAAGCGATTCCATTCTTGGTATTCAGTGCATCCCGTTCTCCCACTACCACCATTCCACCCCAAAAATAAGGATGCGCCATCAGTCCATCCGCGGTAGCCAAATAATCAAGTTTAGCCTGGCGTAGCGCAGTGTCTTTATTTTTACCTTGTGCCAGATGCTGGTAAAAATGATCCATCAGTGAAGCCGTAGACTGGTCATTGGATAACCATAGGCTCATGAGTATACTGCGGCAACCGGCATAGCTAAAGGCACGCCCTAAACTCAGTACGCCTTCTCCCTTGGATAACTTTCCGAACCCTGTATTACAGGCACTCATGACTGCCAAATCTGCCGGAAGATGAAGATCATAGATTTCGCGAAGACTGAGAAAACCATCACTAGTACTGTCTGTTGTAGCGCTAAACACTAGTCCGGATTGCAAAGGGTGTTCATCATCTATCAAGGTGTGGGTAGCCAGGTGAAGGATCCGGCTATGAGGAGCAGACAAACAAAATTGCTGTTCGGTAGCTTGGTCCCCAAGGTAAGTTAAACCAGAAAAATAATTTTGGCTATTTTTAATTTCGCGTTGATTAAATGTCAAGGCAGTAAGTTGAGAGCGAAAAGCAAAAAGTGGTTGCTCGTCGTCTGTGCCCGGTTGAGAAAACTGAGGCGCAAACCCTAAATAATCTTGTTGGTAATTCGTCGGGTTAAGGTGCTTTTGTTGTAAGAGAGAAACAGACCAGGCGTATTGGATCGAATGACTTTTGATAAGATAAGAAAGCTGGCGAAAATCTCCTGTCTGATGGTCGGTTGTTGAGGAAGAGGCTAAGATCCCAAAAGGGAGATATTGTAAAACCCCATAAGGTATGATCAGGAGTTGGTCTGTCATTGCTATTTGCTCAGCCACCGGACTAATCAGCAGATCGTAGAGATTATGCAGTGCCTGACGATAGTCTTGTTGCCATTGTCCGCCTCCTTTTAACAAGGTGTTTACTTTTTGCCCGCGAATTAGTTCTATCCAATCCACAAACCCCTCCGGCAATTGTTGTACTTTTAAATCTATCCCATTTCCGTTGATGGTAAACAGGTACAACTGCTCATCATCATAAAAATACTCTAACAGTGTTTGTCCATTTTCCTTTAACAGGCTTTCCAAGCCCGGCCAATCAATTTGGGCATTCGCATATTTCAATTGATAATATCGCGGATTCATTTTTTCCAATAATGTGACCTGCGTTTCATATGCTTGATTCTTTTCGAATAAAATTCGTTCTACTGCGGCGATCTCTTCTTTTGTTCCATTTGTTTCTTGCAGTCCTGATAACTCCCCTTCTATCCGACCGATCTCCGTACCAATATTTTCCAATTCTGTCAAAAATGATGATTCCAGGCCGGCTCCACGTAAAGCGATATTTTCCTGTAGGGATTGCCATAAGATGCTCGCTCTACTTTTCTCGGATAGTTCAAAAGCTTTTTTTAACAACTGCTGATCACCGGTTTTTTGATAAAGCTCCCACGTGGTTTGTACCCCAAGCTCAAAAATACCTGAGCGATTCTTATTCAAATAAGTTCTTGCGGCCTCCGAATCATATCGTCGCCGCAAATTTTCGATCACATTTACTCCTCTATCAAGGCTATTTAAAGCCTCCGCTAAGCGGATCACTTTCGTAGTATCTTCCTCAAACCATTTACGCAAGAGATAAGCACGGTCTTCCAAGGCATTTAGGTAATCAATAGGTGATCGAACTTGTTGTAAATCCGGTATACTAAAAAAGTCGTTGACAGCAGGTTCAAATCCGGGCGCCAACCAACGCATGGCTTCGCGGTTGGCTTTTAATCCTTCCAGCGGTTGATCCATGTCTTCGTAGATCAGGGAAATATCGCGATAAGCTTTTATCACATTATCCGGTGGTGGATAACTTCTGGATAAAAATTTTCGCAAGCCAATTTTATGGTATTTCAAAGCATTCTTATAATCACCCTGATCATGATAGATTAGTGCGATATTATGATCTCCAGCGATGACAAGCGGGTGTAAGGTATCATTATAACGGCTACGAATTTTAGTGGCTAATTTGACATATTGAATCGCTTCATCGTAGCGTTCAAGGTCCGCTAAAATATTACCCATTTCTCCGTATTGCCCACCCGTACTGGGATGATCGGGTCCCAATGCATTTTCTGCGATTTTCATAGCTTTTTCAAAATAGGGAAAAGCTTTTTCATACTCGCCTTGCATTTGATAAATGCGCCCTATGTTTCGATGATATTTTGCAACGGAGGGGTGATCGGGAGCATAGTGTTTGAGTTTTATCTCTAGTGCTTGTTTTGCATAAATAAGCGCTTGGTCAAAATTTTCTAATTTCCGATTCAAATAACCTAGATAATTAAACACCGCATAAAACTCTCTTGATCCGGGTTTTAATTGTTGGCGAAGCATCGCTAATGCCCGAAGTAGGTATTCCTCCGCGGTACGATAATCGCCGGCAGACAAAAAGTTGTTCCCAATTTGAGTTAATAATGCCGCCACTTCTACGCTCTCCTTCCCATTTATTTTTTCACGAATTTTCAGTGCTTGATTAAAGTACTCGTTGGCCTTTCTCACCTGATAAGTACTTGCATGAGCAAATCCAACGTCATAATAAATATCTGCTAATGCATCGTGTTCCCTTCCTTTCAGTTGAATCGCCAGGGCAATCGCCGAGTCATAATATATAAAAGCGGTCTGATAGTCTCTTAACTCTTC
>CBDUIU010000227.1:0-6607 GCA_965367335.1 uncultured Saprospiraceae bacterium | reverse complement strand
GGTAGGTACTTTCAGAGATGATACCGGAGTGATTGAGTTAGTTTGGTTTAAAGGTGTCTTTTGGTTGGAAAAAAATCTGGTAGTCGGCAAAGAATACATCGTCTACGGCCGTGTAAATCAGTTTAATCGCTCCAAAAATATCCCTCATCCTGAAATGGAAGAGGTAAAAATCGAAAATTTACAACAACCTTCCACTTTTGCTCCAGTTTATCCTAGCACTGACAAGTTGACAAGTAAAGGTTTAGATGCAAAGGGAATCCGCCGCCTGGTAGAAGTCCTATTAGAAAAAATACAACCGGCAGATATCAATGAAAATCTGCCGGATTATCTAATTAAAAAGTTTCATTTTGTTAATCGTTATCACACCTTAAAGTGGATTCATTTTCCCAAAGATGAAAAAGCACTGAACACAGCACGTAATCGATTGAAATTTGAAGAATTATTTTTTCTACAACTCCGCTTGCTTCAAATTCGCCGTAGACGTAAAGATGAGATTAAGGGCCATGTATTCACTAAAATTGGTAATTATTTTAATCGTTTTTTCACTGAAAAACTTCCCTTCGAACTGACTGGTGCCCAAAAACGAGTCCTTAAAGAAATTCGATATGACCTTGGATCTGGTATTCAGATGAATCGGTTACTACAAGGTGATGTCGGTAGTGGGAAAACTGTCTGCGGATTGATGACTATGTTAATGGCACTTGACAATGGATTTCAAGCCTGTATGATGGCTCCTACCGAGATTCTGGCACAGCAGCATTTTCAATCCATATCAGATTCCTTAGAGGGACTTGACATTCGAGTGGAGTTTCTTTCAGGAACTATTAAAGGTAAAAAGCGCAAAGCAATCCTTGAAGATCTTGCTCAAGGCCATATACATATCTTAATTGGTACTCATGCATTGATTGAAGATCCAGTCATATTTAAAAACCTCGGGCTTGCGATTACGGATGAACAACATCGTTTTGGGGTAAAGCAGCGGGCAAAGCTGTGGAAAAAAGGGCTTAATTACCCTCCTCATGTCTTAGTGATGACAGCAACGCCGATCCCTCGAACCCTGGCGATGACACTCTATGGAGACTTAGATGTCTCTATTATAGATGAATTGCCCCCTGGTAGAAAAATCATCCAAACTATTCATAAAACGGAGCATCACCGCATGCGCATTTTTGGCATGATACGTCAGGAGATTGCTAAAGGCAGGCAGGTATATGTCGTCTACCCCTTAATTGAAGAATCAGAAAAACTAGATCTAAAAAACCTGGAGCAAGGTTACGATGTTTTATCTCGTGAATTTCCAAAACCCGAGTATCAGATCAGTGTTGTTCATGGTCGGATGAAACCTGCAAACAAGGAATTTGAAATGCAGCGTTTTTTAAAAAAGGAAACCCAGATCATGGTAGCAACTACGGTGATAGAAGTAGGGGTTAATATTCCAAATGCGACTATGATGGTCATCGAAAACACAGAACGTTTCGGTCTTTCCCAGCTTCATCAGCTACGTGGGCGCGTTGGCCGGGGTGGTGAACAATCTTATTGTATATTAATGTCAGACTTCAAACTCAGCAACGAAGCTCGTCAGCGTATTCAAACAATGGTAAGAACTAATAATGGTTTTGAAATAGCGGAAGCAGACCTCAAACTGCGGGGCCCTGGTAACATTGAAGGTACTCAGCAAAGCGGCTTACTCAGTTTTCGTATAGCAGACCTTGCCCGAGATGGCCGCATTTTACAAACTGCTCGTGAAATAGCCGCCCGTATTTTAGAAAAGGATCCTGACTTAAAGCTGCCCATCAACCTACCTCTCAAGCAATATTTAGTCAAACATTACAAAAAAGTAAAAGGCTGGAGCAGAATCAGCTAGTATTCCAAGCTATGTAAATGTCCAAAATAAATATAACGCTATGAAGTTAGTAGACCGATTAACTTCAATTTACGCTTATTAGAATGCAAGTATAGTGGCTCTCCCTTCGATCATTTTCATTAATTATTTGTTATCTTTGTATAAGATGAAAATAAAATTCTGTCAATTAGACTTAAGATAAAGTTAAAGAGAGAGATTTTCCGTTACCCCCTATAAAAAATTTCGTCAAAAGTGGCAAAACAACAAATGTAAATAGTTGTTCTGCACATTATTAGTTTCACCCTAACTATACATTATGTTAAACTTTCGTCATATTAGCTTTTTCTTTGTACTTCTTACTTTTTGTTTTTTCGAAGGAAAAGCTAATACAGAACTGTCATCTCCCTTTCCCCTAAAGATATTCCCAAAAGGACCGGCAGTGATGGATTTTGACGAAGAAGGACCCTATGTTTTTTACCGCAAGCATAAAACAACGATTAAATATTTAAATCGTAAAAATAACGGATACGAAGTTGTTGAAAAGATTATTGAAAAGGGTGAAAGTCTTCAAAGAACATAAAGTTCCACCATCGAAATATAAGCAGCCCAAAAAACTACTTGCTATTTCTGACATTGAAGGGGAATTCAAGTCTTTTGTGACTTCCCTCATTGGTAACGGAGTAATTGATGATAATTATAATTGGATATATGGCAAGGGCCATTTAGTGCTTAACGGCGATTTTTTTGACCGAGGAGAGGACGTCACTGCATGTCTTTGGCTCATCTATAAACTTGAAGCAGAAGCAGCGGAAGCAGGAGGCATGATACACTTCATTATTGGAAATCACGAAGAAATGAATTTGCGTGGAGATGTGCGTTATGTAAGGGCCAAATACAAACTAGTTGCTAAAAAATTTGGTGTCAAATACCGTTTCCTTTATGGTACAAATACAGAATTAGGTCGTTGGTTGCGCTCAAAAAACGTAATTGAGCGAATTGGTCGTACCCTATTTGTACATGGAGGTTTGAGTGAAGATGTGGCCAGCATGCAAATCCCAATGAAACGTATCAATGATATTGCAAGACAGTATTTCGGGAGGGATCGTTTTGACACCAAACATGGTAGTTCTACTGCCGATCTAGTGTTTGGTAAAGAGGGCCCCATGTGGTACAGAGGCTATTTCAACCCCAATTATGAAATTGCAACATTAGATCGTATTCTACAGCTTTATGGAGCGGACCAGATTGTAGTTGGTCATACTGTGGTAAATGATATTTCTACTTTACTGGAAGGTCGGGTTTATGCAATTGATGTTAAACATGAAGTTCAAGTACCAACGGGAGGTAATACTGCTCTCTTCATTGAAAACAACAAATTTTACAAAGTCAATGCAGCAGGAAAAAGATCATCGATAATGCCGATTTATTATAACAATGTTCAAACAGAAGTCCCTCAAATGACAGTAAACTAGCTTCCAAAAACTGTAACCTGTTGCAATAGTTTTTTAATCCGGCAACCCAATATCTTTACCTTTCTTCTTATAAGTACCATCAAACAATGTCGTCCAGGTTTTTCCCTCATCATTAGACATTTTCCAAATTTGCCTCACTGTTCGATTTGTCCGCTGTCGATGGAAATTCAAAGTATACCAAACCTCCCCTTCCTTTGTTTGTTGTTGTCCAGAAAGTGCTAGAATATCATTTTCATATTTTCCGGAAAAATGCAAAGTAGCACCTGTCTGATCAACCCAAACCTGATTCCAAGTAGAATCTAAGGGGTTAAACGTGTTAAAGCTTTTTCCTTTAAACCCACCTAATCCCGTCCAATTTTCTTCAACTAAACACCCATTCAATGTCTTTTCGATACGATTATATCCCACAACAGTATCGGCTTGAGTATGAAATACTTCCCATTCCCCAACCCAAAAATCAAATTGATGATGTCCTTTAGTAGCACAAGGAGCTTGTTGATCTTGAGCGTTTATTGTTATAGATAACAACAAGCTAAATAGAAAGGAATAATACTTCATAATTTATTTTTTACTCGTTAGCACAACTAACGGATTGAAAAATGCATTTGCTACCCAACACTCAAGCCCTCTTTAACCTTTTTCAATAATAAACCAGGAACTTTAAATCTAGGCCCGTGTAAATCTTCGTAATACTGACACTTATCCACAAAAGCTTCGACCCCATAATCTTCTATGTATTGCATTACGCCACCTTTAAAAGCAGGAAACCCCCAACCATAAATACTGCCCAAATTCATTTCTGGGATTGAAGTAACTATTTTTTCGTGCATGCACCACAAAGCCTCTAGCACCTGAACAAAAAGAAATCGCTCTATAATCTCATGTTCATTCCAGCTAGTTTGAGAGACCCGGTAACTTTCAATTAAGCCTGGCCAAAGATGGCTTGAATTCTCCTCCTGATAATCATAAAAGCCAGCTCGCCTAATTTTGCCCGGCCGATTATACTCTTCCAGCATTTGGCGAAGTACGTCTACCGCGGGATGCTGGATATATTTACTGCCATAGTGTTTTGCAGCTTGATTTTCATAAGTTAAAACTAACTCTAGAGAAAGGTCATCGGCTAATGCCAAAGCTCCCATAGGCATTCCTGCTTGTAAGCCCATGTTTTCAATTAACGCTGGAGGGTACCCTTCATGAAGTAATTGAATCCCTTCTAGGATGTAAGTATTCTGGACACGGGAAACATAAAACCCCCAACTATCTTTCACCATAATGGGAATTTTCCGTATTGTTCGGGCAAAATCAAAAGCTCGTGCAACTGTCTCATCAGAAGTCTGCTCGCCACGGACAACCTCTACCACTGGAACGTCTGCAACAGGGTCAAAAAAATGCAGGCCAATGTAGTGTTGTGGCCGTAGCGCAGAATTCCCTAATTCTGTAATGGGAATAGAGATGGTATTAGTGGCAAACACGGCTTCCTCATCCATAAAATCTTCTGCCTCACGAGTTACTTTTTTCTTAACCATCTCATTTTCAAAAACTGCTTCTAAAACTATATCACATTCAGCAAAGGTTTGAGAACTATCTGTAGTAATAATCCTTTTAAGAAGTAAATCTCTTTTGTCTTGACTCAATCTGCCGGCCTGAACTCGTTCTTCTAATCTTTGCTCTACAAAATCACGTCCTCGCTCTGCAATAGCTTTTGATATATCCTTTAATACTACTTTCATATCATGTAGTAAACAGGAAAGTGCTATACCTGACCCCATAACGCCAGCTCCAATTACCCCAACTTTCTTAGGGCGAAACTTTCCAAACCCTTTAGGACGCATTTGTCCTTCTTTGATCGCATTATAATCAAACCAGAAAGCTTTTGTCATATTACGAGAAGCACGGCTAAGTAATAATTTTGTAAAGTAGCGACTTTCAATTTTACAAGCCGTATCGAAGTCTACCTTGGAGCCTTCTGCCAGAGTATTAAGAATAGCCTGCGGGGCGGGAAAGTTTCCACGTGTATCCCGGAATAACCCTGCAGCTAAACGTTGAACTACCTCGGCAACAGGTAAATTTTGCACTCCGCCACCTTTGACATATTCTCCAGGCATATCCCATGGACGGCTATATTCCTGGTTATCTAGCAACCATGCCCTAGACTTATCCAGTAATTCTTCTTCATTTTTAGCTAATTCATCCACGATCCCCACCTCTAATGCTTCCTTAGGAGAAAAACGTTGTCCACTACTTAAAAAAGAATAAGCACGCTCAATACCGAGAAGCCAAAGCAATCGAATTACACCTCCACTTCCGGGCATCAGCCCCATAGTTACCTCAGGATGCCCAAGGCGAATATTCGGTTGGTCAATAGCAACTCGGTGGTGGCAGGCGAGCGCTAATTCAAACCCACTTCCCATCGCACTACCATTGATAGCTGCTACTACAGGAACCCCTGGTCGTTCTAAATCTCGATATAAAGCTTGTAAAGTCTGGGAATATTGAAAGAGTTGGGATGCATCATCCGTCCGAAGTAAATACTCCAGATCTCCTCCGGCTAGAAAAGTTTTTTTTGCAGAAGTAATAATAATACCACGAAGTTTCCCTTGGATTTTTTCCTCCTTTAAATGCTCAATAACTGGCACAAAGGCTTTTCCTACTTCATGATTAATAATATTAACATGCCTTCCTTTCATATCCAAAGTAAGGGTGACAATATTATCCGTGTCTTTTTTATATCGAATCATAAGTGGTATACAGACATTAGATTTCTAAGAAAACTATTTACTTCAAAAAATACACTCTTTAGTAGAGCTTATTTTATTCTTTCAATAATTGTTGCAATACCCATACCTCCGCCAACACACAGCGTTACCAATCCAGTACATAGGTCCCGCCGTTCTAACTCATCTAATAAAGTTCCAAGCAACATAGCTCCGGTAGCTCCAAGTGGATGTCCTAGTGCGATAGCACCTCCATTTACATTAAGGCGATCAGCAGGAATATTTAATTCCTGTTGAAATTTGAGGACTGGAGCAGCAAAGGCTTCATTCATTTCCCATAGATCAATATCTTTAGCTGTCATCCCAGCAATTTGCAAAGCTTTTCTTGCAGCAGGAACAGGTCCAGTCAACATTATTGTGGTTTCAGAACCAACGGTTGCTGCCGAAATAATTCTAGCTCTAGCTTTCAAACCCAGCGCTTTTCCTTTTTCCTCACTTCCAACTACCACTAAAGCGGCACCATCAACAATACCGGAAGAATTTCCCGCAGTGTGTAAATGTTGAATAGATTCAATTTG
>CBDUIU010000226.1:0-6616 GCA_965367335.1 uncultured Saprospiraceae bacterium | reverse complement strand
CCGGAGAGTTCAAAGATTAACTATTTGTATCGATAAATAATACGGCCTCTAGTTAGATCGTATGGGGACATTTCCACCGCTACTTTATCGCCGGGTAGAATACGAATATAATTCATTCGCATTTTTCCAGAGATAGTAGCAACAATCCTATGATCGTTTTCCAACCTAACTCGAAACATTGCATTTGACAATGCCTCTTCAATAATACCATCTTGTTTGATTAGTCCTTGCTTGGCCATATTCCTATTTTCGGAGTGCAAAGATAAGAAAAATAATTTATTAATCCTTCTTTTTACAAAAAAATCCTTTTCAGGTTAGGGTAAATTAATAATAGGTTTTTAAGGCTGCTTGACTGATATTGCCATCTCAATATCTGGCACTGACTTTAACTCAGCGTTTTTCCGAATGGCTGCCTCGATAGCTGCATGATCAGATAATTGATCCGGTCCACTAGACCTCACTGCGATCGTATGTTCAAAGTGTGCCGAAGGCAAGCCATCTTTCGTTGTAATCGTCCAACCATCGGCAAGTGTCTTTACTTCTTTTTTTCCCTGGTTCACCATAGGTTCTATTGCGATCACTAAGCCTTCTTTTAATTTCAGACCTTTCCCTCTTTTACCATAATTTGCTACTTCTGGTGGCTCATGTAAAGAACGGCCGACACCATGCCCAACTAATTCTCTAACTACTCCATAATTATGCTCTTTTTCGCAAAATTGCTGGATGGTAAATCCAATATCTCCTAGACGATTGCCAACCCTCGCAGCATCTATCCCTTTATATAATGAAGCTTTGGTAATACTCAATAGATGCATCACCGCATCATCTACCTCCCCGATTGCAAAGGTATAAGCAGCATCTCCATAAAAATCATTCATGAAGGTGCCACAGTCGATAGAGACGACATCTCCACTCTTAAACGGCTCATTCGTTGGAATTCCATGAACTACCTGATCATTAATTGAAATACACAGAGTTGCTGGAAACCCTCGATACCCTTTAAACCCCGGAATAGCACCGTTGTCCCGAATTAAAGTTTCAGCTTCCTTATCAATCATCTCACCCGTCACTCCTGGCTTAAGCAAAGTGGCCACATGCGTCAGTGTTTTACAAACAAGCATGCAGCTTTTTCTTAGCAGCTCGATTTCTTCATCAGTCTTATAAAAAATCATAAATAGTAGAATTATTATTTCTGTATGTAAACTTTTCTGCGACAACAAAAGTTCATAGAACAAACCACGGGATGACTCCCATTTGGAATCATCCCGTAATCATTTTATGATATTATGATATGAATTGAAGCGAAACAATCATTACATAGAGGCACCAATACCCTGGACTCCACTACTCCGGCCTTTCAACTTTCCTGACTTTACTAAGCCATCATATTTACGCATCAACAAATAACTTTCAATTTGTTGCAAAGTATCCAGAACTACTCCAACCATGATCAATAGAGAAGTTCCTCCAAAGAACATCGCAAAAGCATAATTGACCCCAAATTGAGCGATAATTGCTGGCATAATTGCAATAAGACCAAGGAAAATTGAACCAGGAAGCGTAATACGAGTCGTTACAGAGTCAATAAAATCTGCCGTCTTCTTTCCAGGCTTGATACCAGGAATAAACGCATTCTGTCGTTTCAGATATTCAGAGTATTGTTGTGGGTTCACTAGCAACGCTGTATAAACGTAAGTGAAAATCACAACCAAAAAGAAGTAGATGATATTATACGGAATTGAAGTAAAATCATTTAAAGCTAATAACCAACCACTAGTTGCATCTCCTCCCATAAATTGAGCGGCTGTAGCCGGCAGAAACATTAAAGCTTGAGCAAAGATAATTGGCATTACCCCTGAAGCATTTACTTTTACAGGGATATAGTCTCTAGCCCCTTGGGTAGGAATATTTGCACCTGCAGAGCGGCCGACCATTCTTTTAGCGAATTGAATAGGAATACGACGTACTCCCTGAACAATCAAAACAGTTGCCATTACAACCAAGAATAAGATGATCAATTCAAGTACGAACAGAATCGCGTTGCTCTGAATTTGAGATTGTAACTCTGCAACAAAAGCTCTTGGCAAAGTAGCAATAATACCGATCATGATCAACAATGAAATACCATTTCCTATTCCTCTATCAGTAATCCGCTCTCCTAACCACATAGCGAATACAGTTCCGGTAGATAAAATGATGATACTAGAAAGGAAAAATAAACCAGCTGGCACAGATGGATCAACAGCTCCCTGGCTTTTGATCCAAGTTAAATAACCAGACCCTTGCACCAAGGTAATTGCCACTGTTAGAAGGCGCGTAATTTGATTTAATTTTTTTCGACCTGACTCCCCTTCCCGTTGTTGCAAACGTTGAAAATAAGGAACCGCAAAGCCCATTAATTGGATAATAATGGAAGCGGTAATATAAGGCATAATCCCTAGTGCCAGTATAGATGCGGCACCAAAAGCCCCTCCCGTAAAAACATTGATTAAACTAAGTAGATCATTAGATCCGCCCTGAGAAAGGTTGGCTAACTTTTCAGGAATTACCGCCGGCAAAACGATAAAGGTTCCAAAACGGTAAACCATTAGCAAAGCCAACGTAAACAGAATTCTGTCACGAAGTTCTTTGATCTTCCAAATGTTCTGAAGAGTTGTAATGAGCTTTTTCATCGATCGATTTTATGCGAGATTTAAGGTACCCCCTGAAGCTTCAATTGATTTTTTAGCAGCTTCAGAGCAGGCATGTACGGTAACATTTAACTTTGTGTTTAACTCACCATTGCCTAAGACCTTTACCCGGTCAGATTTCTTAACGATACCCTTAGCCACTAATGTTTCCATGTTAATGTCTGTTAGGTTAAATTTTTCAGAAATCGCCTGTAAACGGCCCAAATTGAGGGGTACGTAGTCTACCCGATTAGGGTTGTTAAAACCACGCTTAGGAAGACGCATTTGAAGTGGCATTTGACCGCCTTCAAAATTTCGTTTAGATTTATATCCGGAACGAGATTTAGCACCTTTATGTCCGCGGGTACTTGTACCACCACGGCCAGAGCCCTGACCTCTCGCAATCCTCTTTCTTCCTTTGGTGGAACCCGTTGCGGGTTTTAGAGTATGTAATTCCATTTTTTAGGAAATTCGTTGGTTATACGGATAATAAATTATAATTGTTCCACTTCAACCAAGTGGTTTACTTTAGCGACCATTCCTAATATCTGTGGAGTAGCCTCGTGAACAACTTCTTGATTCATTTTGCGCAATCCTAGTGCCGTAATCGTAGCTTTTTGGTTACGAGGCCGATTGATCACACTTCTAACTTGCTTAATTTTTATCTTAGCCATGTTGTAGCGTTTGTGGCTTGACGATACAGGATTTGAGATAGACAAAAAGTAATCCAAGTCCTATTTCCCCAAAACAATTTTAACCATTAAAAAGTTTCCCCACAGAAATACCACGTTGGCGAGCTACCTGTTGTGGACTTCTCAGCTTTGATAAAGCATCTATAGTTGCTTTAACTACGTTATGTGGATTTGAAGAACCTTGTGCTTTTGCCAATACATTATGGACACCCGCGATTTCCAAAACAGCGCGCATTGCACCACCAGCAATTACTCCGGTACCTTCAGAGGCTGGTTTAATCAGTACTTTACCGGCCCCATATTTACCTTTCTGTTCATGTGGGATTGTCCCTTTAAAAAGAGGAACCTTGATTAGATTCTTCTTCGCATCATCTACTGCTTTAGAGATGGCTTGGGATACATCACGTGCTTTTCCAAGGCCATGTCCAACAGTACCATTACCATCACCCACAACAACAATAGCTGCGAAGCTGAAGGTTCTACCCCCTTTGGTAACTTTAGCAACCCGATTGAGGTTTACTAATTTTTCTTTGAGTTCCGTTTCAGAAGGTTTAATCCTGTTTGGAGTATTATTCGCCATTGTTCAATAAATTTTAAATATTTAGACCACCCTCCCGAGCGCCATCTGCTAATGCTTTAACTCTACCGTGGTACAAATAACCACCACGATCAAATACGGCTACATCAACATTTACAGCCTTTGCCTTCTCTGCTAGGATTTTACCCACAGCTTTTGCTTGTTCTACCTTATTTGCATCAGTAGGAACATCAGAATCTTTGGATGATGCTGCAGCCAAAGTTACGCCCTCAAGATCGTTGATCAATTGACAGTATATATCCTTGTTACTACGGAATACGCTTAAACGAGGGCGCTCTGCTGTACCCGTTATGCTTTTGCGAATACGCATTTGAATGCGTTTTCTCCTTTTTTCTTTACTGAATGCCATTGCTGACGTATTTAGATCCTAATTATAAATTAATAACAATTTTAACTTACCTTATTTAGCCGCAGTTTTACCAGCTTTTCTACGAACCTCTTCGCCTTTATACCGGATACCTTTGCCTTTATATGGCTCTGGCTTACGGAAATCACGAATCTTTGCTGCAATTTGTCCAACTAATTGTTTATCAATGCTTTCCAAACGGATGGAAGGGTTTTTACCTTTTTCCATGGTTGTAACAACATTGATTTCATCAGGTAGTGCAAACATAATTGGGTGAGAAAACCCAAGCATCAACTCAAGTAATTGGCCTGTATTATTAGCACGATAACCTACACCTACCATTTCTAATTCCTTCACATACCCTTCCGAAACACCAACGACCATATTAGAGATCAATGAGCGATACAATCCGTGCATCGCACGGTGACGTTTTTGCTCCGTTGGTCTTTTCACCAACAGTTCACCTCCTTCCTGCTCAATCGTCAGATCAGGATCTACCTGTTGGGTCAATTCTCCTTTAGGGCCCTTTACCGTTACCAGGTTACTTTTATTTACACTGATGGTTACACCTGATGGTATTGCTATGGGTGCTTTTCCTATCCTTGACATGGTGTTAAATTTTAATCGATTCAGCTAGGAGCATTAGTCTCCTAAAATATTAATAAACGTAGCAGACCACTTCTCCTCCTACATTCTCTGCACGAGCTTTCTTATCCGTCATTATTCCTTTGGAAGTAGAAACAATAGCTAAACCTAAGCCATTGATCACACGCGGAATTTCTGTAGATTTAGAATACTTACGTAAACCAGGCTTACTCGCGCGCTGTAAAGATTGGATAACCGGTTTCTTGGTCACCTGATCATACTTTAAGGCGATACGAATAATACCCTGGACACCAGCTTCATCATCAAACTGATATTTCAGGATAAAACCCTGATCATACAAAATTTCCGTGATGCTTTTTTTCATCTTAGAAGCAGGAATTTCAACCACACGGTGTCCAGCCTGCTGAGCATTACGGATACGAGTCAAATAATCTGCAATCGGATCAGTTACTGCCATTTTATCGACAATTTAAATTAAATTCATTGAAAATAGACCGTGGTAAAATTACCAGCTAGCCTTAGTTATACCGGGTATCTTGCCATTTAAGGCCATTTGACGGAAAAGTACACGAGAAATACCGAACATTCTCATATATCCTTTCGGACGTCCTGTTAGTTTGCAACGATTATGCATACGAATGGGGTTGGAATTCCGTGGAAGTTTATCCAACTCTTCCCAACGACCTTCTTTTTTCAATTGCTTCCGCAAATCAGCATATTTCGCAGTCAACTTAGCTCTTTTCTTTTCTCGAGCAATGATTGATTTCTTAGCCATAACTAGAAAGATTATTAGTTATTCTGATTTTTAAATGGCATGCCCATTCCCTTAAGAAGAGCTAAAGCCTCAGCGTCTGTATTAGCAGTAGTTACAAAGGTAATATCCATACCTGTAATACGTGCTACTTTGTCCAGGTCGATCTCAGGAAAAATGATCTGCTCTGTAATTCCCATAGTATAATTACCACGGCCGTCAAAGCTTTTATCATTAATTCCGCGAAAGTCCCGTACCCGGGGCAAAGCCACCGCGATTAAACGTTCCATGAACTCCCACATACGCTCTCGACGAAGAGTCACACGAGCACCAATGGTCATTCCTTCCCGTAACTTAAAGTTAGAGACAGATTTTCTGGCCTTAACAGGGACACACTTTTGTCCTGTGATCATGGTCATTTCTTTCAAAGCATTATCGACGAGTTTTTTATCGCCGGTAGCTTCACCCACACCTTGATTAATGCAGATTTTGACCAATTTAGGCACTTGCATGACAGAGCTGTACTGAAACTTCTCCATCAATTGGGGAATGACTTCTTCCCGATATTTTTTCTTAAAAAGAGGTGTATAACTCATCACTTAATGATTTCACCGGATTTTTTTGAATAACGTACCAATTTCCCATCAACCACTTTGCGTCCAACTCGTGTGGCCTCTCCCGTTTTAGGATCAACTAACATTAGATTAGACAAGTGGAGAGGTGCGGGCATCTCATTGATACCCCCGGGGTTGTCTTGGGTAGGTTTTTGATGCTTTTTAACAATATTCACATCCTCTACGATAGCCCGATTTTTCGCTGGAAATACTTCCAGAACTTCGCCTTGCTTACCTTTGTCAGCACCTGCGACTACAACAACGCGGTCACCTTTTTTAATGTGCAACTTTGGTGCAAAGCGGGATTGATTACTTTTCTTATTGGACATGATTCCTAAAG
>CBDUIU010000225.1:0-6617 GCA_965367335.1 uncultured Saprospiraceae bacterium | reverse complement strand
ACCCACATAACAATAAAATAGCAAATCATTTACTATCTACGGCTAAGCTGAGACAGTTGTGTTCTCTGCGAACCATGTGCTATGTGCCCTACTGTGCCCTAAATGGTTCATAAAAAAAACCAAGTGGTTCATAAAACCATTTTCACCATAATCCTGAATCGATATTACCTTGTTAATCCTTTAATGATCTTATAACCACCCGTAGCGGAGCTACCCTATGTGTCCTCTACCAACCAAGTACTATATGCCTATCTACCTATTGTGGTTAAAATTAATCCAACCAGTGATGTTTTAATTTATCATATAGCTGTTTGGTACTTAGTTTTTAAAACCACTTAGGGCACTTAGGACACATAGGTTTCCTTCGAGATGCGAGGACACATAGGGAAAAGCTGCCGCTTTGGTAACCCACATAACAATAAAATGGCAAATCTTCTACTCTCTATGGCTAAACTGAAAAAGTTGTTTTCTCCGCGAACCATGTGCAAGGTGCCCTACGGTGCCCTAAATACCAGATTCGGGAGTGATAAATTTAAGATGAGATTGAAGTAGGAATTGAAGTAGGAATTGATGTGGGTATATTTTTCCTATAGTTGTTAGTAGGTGTATACTTGGGATTGGGTATACCTTCCACAGTTGGGATTGACCCCTCAGTTGGATATACCTCCCTCAGTTGGGATATACCCCCCTCAGTTGGGATGGGCCCCACCCAGCGCCACCACCGCCCCTAGCTCTCGCTAAGGCAAACTCAAGACATAACTTTACTGTTCCTCCTATCTCTTTTGATTGAGGTTGACCAAATTTATCATATTGATCAGATCAATACCTACGGGTACCTTCGTAGATATTTGGGTGTACAGAATTGAAAAATTATAAGCGCAATTCCGACAGTTATAATGGGATAAAATAACCCAAAATGATCATTTTGAGTTTACTGCCTTGATACAAAGTTCATGAATTCTCAAGGCTCGGTAGGGACTGGATTAAGTTCCAGTTTACTTGCTGTGATGCAATGAACCGATAAGAAAGACAGGTCCAAAACTCACTCCTATTGGCAAATATAGTAAATTGTTTTTATTAAGTAAAATTTATAAAACATTTTTTTTCAAATGGCTGAAATGGAAGAGGCGATTTGATTATGAATTATTACCTGAATTGCTTGCTACACAAAGATGAAGAACATTTAAAGGAATCAATTGCTGAATAGGGTCAGTGTCTCGTCTATTTGGTTCAAATAAATGAGTTACATTTATAGTGTTAGATTTTACCTCTAAAGCAGACCTTTTCAAAATTCCTTTAGTACTTTTCGATACGTCAAACCGACCGGTAAAATTTTATCACCTAGCTCTACTGCTTCATTAGAGAAAGCGGTTAACTTATTTTTATTTACAATAAATGATTTGTGTATCCGGATAAAATTTTGTCCCAACTTTTCTACCATACTTTGTAAAGATGCATATACCACCAGGTTTTTATCAACTGTATGAATTTTGATGTAATTATTCATGCCTTCAATAAACAAAATATCATGCTTGTTTAACCTGACCGTTTTCCGATCACATTTTACATCAATAATTTCGTTTGTCGGGAGAGGATTTTCTGCTTGACTACCGGATGCATGGTAATATTGTTTAAAGTGATTTACTGCTTTGATGAAACGTTCAAAGGTAATCGGCTTAAGCAAATAGTCGACTACGTGCAGGTCATAGCCTGCTAAAGCAAATTCCCGATACGCTGTTGTTATTATCGTAGGAGGGGAGGGGACAAGTGTTTTTAAAAAAGCAATTCCTTTCAGCTTTGGCATTTCTAAATCAAGGAACATCAGGTCGACCTCCTGTTGTTGTAACACTTCTCTTGCTTGTAATGCATTCAGACAGGTCGCAACCAGTTCGAACTCTGGTAAATCATGGATGTATCGTTCAAGTATCCTTTGGGCTACAGGTTCATCATCAACAATGATGCACTTAATCTTTTTCATAAACGGCCAGTTTTAAAATAGCATTGAAATAAGATTCCGATTTATGTGTCTCAAGTTGGTGCCTGCCGGGGTAAAGTAATTCCAGCCTTCGTTTCAAGTTGCTTAAACCTATACCAGGTGTATTGTCATTAACCTTCTGTGATTCCAAAGTGTTTTTTATGCGAAAAACCAGGCATTGCTTTTCACGATAAAGTTCAATGTTGACTGCTGCTTTTTCTGTGGCTTCTCTAACTCCATGCTTAAATGCATTTTCCACCAAAGGCATAAATAACAAAGCCGCAATTTCTTCGGAGTAAACTGTTTTATCTAATTTCCAACTTACCTCCACCCGGTCTGCATAGCGCTCGGTTTCAAGATCAACAAAGTCCTGAATCAATTTAATCTCTCTGGCAACGGTTGTTTTTTCTGCATTGGATTCATAGAGTGAATAGGATAAAAAGTCAGAAAGCTTAACGATCAAACCAGGTACTTTTTGTGAGTTTTCCGTGGACAGTCCATACAAGTTATTCAAGGTATTAAATAAAAAGTGCGGGTTGATCTGTGCCTTTAGGTATTTGAGTTCGGTATTTCTTTTTTCTATTTCTAATTGACGGGATCTTGTTTTCTGTGCATTCCAATCCAGAAATAATTTGATACCCGTGGAGAAAGCAACCGGAGAAGCAATGATAACGACATATTGTATGATCCGAAAGAATTGATAGGGTTTTTCGCCTCCCGACCAATCGGGAAAATAAGTAGGATAGATCCACTCAATAGCAGCATAGCGTTGGATGTACGCCAGTATAATTAACGCACCACTTAACAATAATAAATACCGGAATATCCTATTTTGATATAAAAAAAAGGGGATGAGCAAAAACCAATTCAGGTACACCGCAATCAGTCTGATGGGTAAGAATAACCACTCGTACAGCAAGGCTGCTTTAAAATTATCCCTATACCCCCATTCGGAAACCGCATAGGTCAGCATGATGACACACCAAAATATTATATGTCCGAGAATAGGCCTCCATTTCATTTAACAAAGATAGCCATTTTGCTCAGCCTTGTTCTTCGATTTATGTGAACCGGTCGTTTAACGATGGCAACAGACTTATTCGGTTAGCATAAGAGATGGGGTTTTTAGACATAGAAAACAATAGCTTTCAGATAATAATTTCCATTCCCTTCTTTCAAATACGTATCTTTCAAAAAAAATAATTATGAATAACCTATCTCCCAATCGACGTACATTTTTCAAGAGCGCTGCCTTCGGAATGATGACCTTATCCTTGGGGAAATTTCCTGTTAGGCCGGAACAGCGTCTAAAAATATATCCGAACCCAGCCGATGATGGCTTATTTTACCGGTATCCGGCAATTCATGATAATGATGTTTCGGCGGTAGTTGGCGCAGCTCATACAAATTTCGAAAAGGTCCAAAAATTAGTCAACAACCGCCCGGAGTTGGCTAAAGCTAGTTGGGATTGGGGCTTTGGAGATTATGAATCAGCCATTGGTGCTGCTTCTCATATGGGCCGCAAAGATATTGCGCAGTTACTAATTGATCATGGTGCACGGCCTACCATTCATACCTATGCTATGATGGGAGAGCTGGAAGTAGTCCAGGCGATGATTCAAGCTTCTCCGGGGATTCAGAAAAACCACGGAGCACATGGGATTACCTTGTTGCAACATGCGAAAAATAGATTGTGGCATAAAGACATTTCTTCCGAAGATCGCGAGAAATCCAATGCGATGATCAAGTATCTGGAGTCCTTGGGTAATGCGAACGAATGGTCAAAGAGTATGGATGTTTCAGAAGAAGAACAAGCCATTTACTTTGGCGAATACCGGTGGGGGAAAAAAGACGATGAAGTTTTTGAGGTAAAACTTATTATGCAGAATAATTTGGCCATTGCTCGGAAAGGAACCTTTGGAAGAGTATTGAAAAAGATAGATCAACACCTTTTCACACCAGGTGGTGCTCCTTCCGTACAGATAAGTTTTGTCGTAGAAAATGGTCAGGCGATCTCGTTGACGATTCATGAGCCGGAACCAATCGTAACTGCTGTACTGGTTAGCAAGTAATGGTGTGCTGATTCAATTGTGGTAGTAATTATATTGTTGAAATTATTCCTTTCGTAACCAGGTTATGGGGTTGGCCAAAGCCGCCCGGATTGTTTGGGATCCTATGATTACTGAACCGATCAAAAGTAACAGGACTACTCCTGGTAAAAAGACCAACCAATCCAGCGTTATTCTGTAGGCAAAAATTTGTAATAATTGTTGTCCGATCATGAAACTGATTGGTAGCGCAATCACTACTGCAATGACCAACAACAGGAAATAACCTTTGGAAAGTTGGCGAACCAGATCTACTGCGCTGGCACCAATCACCTTGCGAATGCTGATTTCCTTTGCCTTTGTTTCAACTGAATAAATGGCCATTCCCAGTAAACCCAAGCTGGAAATAATGAGTGCGAGTAAGCCAAAATATCCAACCACACCTGCTAAGGCCTGTACGTTCGCATAATTCTCTTCTACGGTTTCCTGGTAAAAGCTGTATTCAAATTTTCGCTGATTATCAATTTGTTCCCATTTTTTCTCCAATGCCGCTATTGTTCCAGGTAGGTCGCTACTACTGATTGTTAAGTTCATCACGGATAGGTTTGCTGGATTATAACGGAGCAGTAAAGGTTCGATATTATACACCAGGGGTTTATATAGAAAATCCTTTACCACCCCACGGATAGATACCTGCGTACTATCACCAATCAGGATGGACTGACCGATAGCTGCTTTAGAGTTGCCGAGGTCGAATTGTTCTACAAAATTTTCGTTTACAATGGCAAAAAGCTCTTCTTGCTGCGCGGAGTTTTCCGGAAAATTATCTCCTGCGACTAGCTCGATCTGAAATTCGTTCAGGTAATGATGATCAATCGTATAATCTCTAACTTCGATGGGCTCTGCGGATCGATTAACTTTCACATCTACCTTACTATCTGCCCAGGTACCCATTAGGTGAGAAATGGCGCTGCTGGACGAGACTTGCGGCAATTGGCCAAAGACTGTAGAAAGTTGTTCATAACTATGATCATACATGTTTAGGTTAATCATATTCTCGTAACTAGATCCAAAATTTTTCTGAATCGAATAATCAACTTGTTTCCAGGCAATGGTTAGCAGTAGGATAAAAATCAGAGAAACAGAGAACTGAGCTACTACCAAAACTTTACGTAACCCAATTCGTCTGAACAACCGATAATTTTGAAAACGCTGAATTATAACCAAAGGACTAAACCTGGACAATGCCATAGAAGGCAATAGCCCGGCGATGATTCCGGTAAAAACCGCAAAACCAATAAATAAAAGCACAGCTATAAGATCCATGCTGAAATTGACATGCAGCTGAGCAAAAACCTCAATTCGATTAAAAGCAGGAATGGTTAGTTGTAGTAATATAAAGGCTAGGCCTAAAGACAATAATGCGATCAATAGCGCTTCGCTGATGAATTGATAAAAAATTTGTGATTTGCTTGCTCCTAACACTTTACGTACGCCTACTTCCTTGGCTCGGGTCAGGGATCGGGCGATGGTTAAATTGGTGTAGTTAAAACAGGCGGATAAAATGACGATGATGCTGAGTGCTGAAAAAAACCATAATATCTGTTCAGGTAAAGCATCTCCCATGTTATTGGAAAAATGGGGTCCCGGAGTGATTTTTTCTAAAGCTTGAAGCGAAAAATTGTATCCGACATCCCGGGTTTCTAATGCCAGGTCTTTATATTGATTGCGGGAAATACTGCTAAGCGTGGCCATGGCAGACACTTTATCGGTAGCCGAATTTAGCCGGATATAATTATAATTGGAGTAATAATCGAGAAAGTTATTTGTATAATTAGTACCGGATTGTTTCTCCAGTGCTATCTGTGTAGATAAGGAACTGAGGGCATCAAATTCGATATGGGTTTTTCCCGGAAAAGGTTTTAATACTCCGGTTACTTTAAACACTTGTTCATAGGAGGGAAGTTCCAGGGTCTGTCCAACTGGATCGATTTCCCGAAATAACTTTTCCGCCAAGGCTTTAGTCAGGACAATTGAGTAGGGGTCTTCCAACACGGTGGAAGGGTCTCCCGATTCCAGTTCAAAGCCAAACATTTCAAAAAAAGTAGCAGTAGTAAAAAACCCACGGCCCTCGATTCGATTATTATTTTGCAGGATATCACAATTAAATCTCTTGATGAGTGGCGTCCACAGTTCTACCTGGGGGTTATTTTCTGCTAAAGTCTTTCCAACAATATAAGGGGAAGAAGCATAGGGTTCCTCTCCTCCGGATTTACGAACGGGGTTTGTGATCACACGATATACCCGATCCGCTTCCGGATGAAATAGGTCATAGCTATGTGAATCTTTAATCAGCATAATGGATAAGAGGCACACGGATAAGCTAACGGCTAGTCCAAAGATGTTGATAAAGGAAAAGATGCTATGCTTCAGAATATTTCTCCAGGCGATGGTCAGGTAATTTCGTAACATAATCGGATATATTTAATAGCTCGTTCATCGAGATTTTACACAAAATCAACTGTAAGGGAAGGTTATATTACTTTTTACTTACTTTAAAAAATGTTGGCAGTCCCGGGTGCAGTTCGGGAAAC
>CBDUIU010000224.1:0-6627 GCA_965367335.1 uncultured Saprospiraceae bacterium | reverse complement strand
AATTGCTGCAGGTTATCTGTTCGTCTTTTTTCCAACTGAAAGATAAAGGTACCAAAGGGTGTTTATGGATTAACTAAATCGTCTGTTAATTTTCAGAAAACCAGGATAGGCACATCCAATTGACTAACAATCTGGAAGGCATCTTCTTTTAGAAACTGTTCAAACATACCTTTGCGGTGATTCACCAAAATGATAAGGTCGATGTGCTCATCGTCAAATGACTTGGAGATCTCTCCTAACAATGCATTATCGTGGTTCTTACTATAGGTGACTATATTCCGCCATAAAGCTGAAATAAAAGTATTCTGTTGTGCAGATTTGACGCTTACCCGTTTTTGGTCAATACCAAATTTGATCAACTTCCTGTTTACCAGATCCGTTTCAGTGTCCCTTCTTTTCAAATGCCATATATTTTTGCATTCGGAAAAAAGGAAATCGTGATGTTTTGAGGAGGCAATCAGGACCGGGCAAAGTGATTTTGAGGAAATATAGAATAGCTTGTCACCAAACCATCTGTTTGATTTGGATAAATGCCCAACCTTTCTGCTGATGACGAAAAGGTCGTATTGAGGACTGAGCTTAGTAACAGCTTCCGAGACGGCACCGGCATAGGTCAACATTAGTGGCGCTCTTTGATGGTCCGGTGTTATCGTTTGCGTATAAAATTTCTCTAACATTTCTTTTATCCCCTGCTCGTAATCTTTTTTCCCAAAATCATATTTTCTACTATAGGTCTGAGTGGGGAAACAATGCAGGAGACTCAAGGTCGCGCCGGTTTGTTCGGCAATTCCATTGGCAGTTTCCAATGCGTTTTTTGAAGACGGGGAAAACGAGATGGGAACCAGTATTTTCTTGATTGTACTCATATTCATAATGTATTGAGACTGATAAAAGAAAATTTTTAGACAATGTTAAGCATTTTTATTTTTAGATAGTAGGTATAGTTTATCCAGGTACCATTTACGCTAATGTTAAAAAGACTATTAATTAAACCATACCGCATAGCCCTTTCTTCGCAAGGCCAAGGCTAGTTCTTCCTCCATTTTGAGGGCTTCCGACCTGGTCATTGGATCGAGATGACTGTAAAGGCTGGGACGAAGGTACAGGCCATATTTGCGGACAATAGTGGAATATAGTTTTTGGCCCTTTTTATTTCTATATCCCTTTTTATGTTGTTCAAATCGTTCTTTGGGTGATTTGCTTGTCATACCGACATATAGACACTCCAGTACGCCGTTGAATTGTGGATTGGCATTGCGAAATTTAGCATTTTCAGTAAAAACACGCTTGGATAATTCTATCACGTATACCTTGTGCTTTTTTGCCATGGACAGATCTGGACGATATAATGTTGTAAATAAGAATTGTTTTTCGGATAACCATTTGGAAAAAAATATAATTTCTTGCGCTGCAACTACAACGTAACCTATTGGTCGGGTAAATTGATCGTTATTACAAAAAACATTTAGCGCGCTTTCTAATGGCAGTGTTCCTCTTCTAATTCACTTATCACGCTCAGTAAGGAGGAAGTAATCTGATTTTCTTTTAACAGCCGATCGGTAAAAGCGATCAATCCCAAATTTTCAAGTCTTTTGATTTCTTTGTATCGTTTCAATAAATGGTTGGAGTGGTTTAGCTGCATCCTACAAGTATGGTTACACAGGTCATTGAAATAATTCAGGGCTGATAAAACTTCATTGTTAACTATTCTAACTCTTAATTCTTTTAAGGCATTGCATATTTCTAAGTCTCCTTCCCGGGCAGCAGGAATCAGGTGATGTGCTTTACCCGGCTCCTCATTTGGCCATTTTTCTGAGGTACCGAGCAAGCTGTTTTTTATCCTTTCAATATGCTCGTTCAGGTAGGATATCTTCAGCTCTTTTAATTCCAGTTTGAATTGTAGCTGTTGTACCTCGTTCTTCAAGCTTAGTACAAATAAGTCTTTTTCTTTCTGAGAGCGTTCTTTTTCAAAATCAATTTGCCGGAAGTTTTGCTTGCCAGACAAAAAATCTAGATATTCTTTAAAATAATCTAATGCGAGGTGGTAGTCGTGTACATCATCTAAACGGAACTTTAACACAATTCCCTCCTCATATTCTTCCAAATTCAAAATGAGGGTATGCCGCTTGGTGTTCTTTACAAACTCATTGAAAAAATTGAAATACTGGATTAATAAGACTCTAAACTCTTCGTCAATCCTGAAATACTTGGAAAAGGTCCGGTTCCCGGGTTTGTCAGAGATATTGGTGATGATGTCATTTAATATTTTGACCGCTTGTTCAGGGTGTTCCCCCACGGCTGTTTCTCCACTCAGAATGATCCCCGAGACTTCGTCGGTGATCGCGTGTGCAAGCCCATAGACTTCAGATGAAGTAGGTTTGATGTTAGAGATCATTGAGTCCATGATCTGGGTGGATAGAAAAAAAGCTTTTTTATTTTCGTGACACATATTTATGGCCACCTTTTCGGCATAAAAAACGTCATCAATTTTATGTTCGATACACAAGTCTGCTCTGGCCCAAATGATGCCATCGGTATTTTCTAATATTGTTCTTACATTTTTTACCGACTCAATATTTTCAATTTTTATGATAACTTTACCGTTGTAATGTTGCTTGGTGATAAAAGTATGGAGTGCTTCGATATCCTTTATATTTCTAACAATCGGACAAGCAATCCAATCAAAGGGATAGTTCAGGATAAAATGTAAATCTTGAAAATCTTTACTGGTCAGGGACGAAAGGCTTAAGGCTGTTTCGGGAAGATGGACGCCTTTATGAGCGCTCAAGGTTCCGGAAGTTTTAGCTTGTAATTTCACTTTGTACTTCCTGTCTGTTTCAAGAACTTCAAAAATCATTTTGCCATCATCTACCAATACCCTTTCACCAATGTTAGCATCTTCCGGGAAATTATCATAGCTGAAATAGATCTTGTCTAAATTCCCGGTACAGGGCTCATTGACAAAATGAATCACCTGGCCTGCTACTATCGCCAGTCTGTTATGCTCCATCGGGCCAATTCTAAATTTGGGGCCCTGCAGTTCCGCAAGTAACTGAATGTCGGAATTGTTTTTTTCCTTAATACGAAGAATGTTTTCAATTACTTCGGCGTGATCTTCATGTGAGCCATGGGAAAAATTAAGTCTGAACACAGCGGTGCCTGCCTGGGTTAATGCCAGGAGGTTGTCGTAGGAACGACAGGCCGGGCCAACAGTAGAGATGATTTTAAATTTGTTTTTCACTTAAGGTTATTTACAACGAATCAGGTAAATACCATGACCGTATTTTCATTCGATTTACAAGCAGTTTTCCCAAATTAAAAGGGGCACTTACGCTTTTTTCCGGTTCCCAGGTAAGTAATTAATATGAAAGATAGGGAAAAAATCTTTTGGAGTGTATTCTGCGAAATTTGACCTGAAAAATTTACTTAAAACTAGTGGAGTGCCTTTCTTCTCCCTTCGTCAAGGATCGGGGAGTAGCTGACAAAAAAGGGACTATGGCTAAAAAACGCTCCACATCGAAAAATGCATTTTGAGCAGATGGAGAGCAGTTGGGAAAAATCAGATCAAAAGCATGATCTGTTTGTGGTAAAAGGTGCATCACCACCGGTACACCAAGACTTTTCAAACGGGCATACAAGTGACGGACCGGGTTGACAGGCACCAAAGTATCTTGTTGGCCATGGAGTAGCAGGGTAGGAGGGCAATCCTTGTGGACATGCGTAATGGGCGAATAAAGTGCATATTGTTGCGGAACCTCATCCGGGGTGCCACCGAGCATCGGAGCAAGCATACCAGGTGCTTCCTTTTTATCAAAGCCCAGGCGATAATAATCATCTCCCATTCTTTTTTGCATCCATTTTGGCATCGCAATACCGACGTTTTTTTTCTTGGCGGGTATGATCGTAAGCAGCCTTCAGGTCAGTCGGGCCATATAATGAGACGACCGCCCGGACACTTAGGTCAGTGTTCAATAAATCTGTTGGTGTAAATCTATTGTTGTGGGTGGTAAATGCCGCCAGCATGGCAATATGTGCACCAGCAGACCCTCCCCCGATGACCAGCTGATCTGGATCGACCTTGTATTGAACAGCATGGGTTTTCATCCAGGCAATCGCATAAAGCGCATCCTGGACCATACCCGTGAAATCAGTCTCCGGAAACAGTCGATAGGCCACATCCATTACCACATGCCCCTGAGCTGCGAGGTGCCGAAAAAACCGCCGCGTCCCATAATCCTTATCCAATACGGTCCAGGCACTACCATGTAAATAAATGAAGGCTACACCGGACCGTTTTACATTTCTGGGCGGTTGCCAGATATCACATAGTAGCTGCCGTTGGTGATAGGGGAGGGTATGATAGGGTAGGTTTTGCTCGAAATCAGGCTGGGGAACAGCAGGTAATCGAAGGACATAGCGTCCTGGAAGGAAGCGACTTTTACGCGCTGGAGGAATTTGATTGATCCACGATGAACCAAAGGCGGATGTCATGTCGGTAATGCGAGGGGGAGCTGTGGAAATGGTGATGATATGAAAAAAATAAATCAGTGCTGCAACAGTTCCAAGAAATAGAATGGACCATGCTTGCAACAGCCATCCGGTAACAGCGAGCAGGAGACCAAGTAGTGCTAAAAATGGAGACATCGCGGAGATGAACACCTTAGTCAACCAAAGCGCAAAATTGCTGGGTTGACGTAAAGGGAAGAGGACCAGGGCTGTCAAAAGCAAGTTGACTGTAGCGAAAACGACGAGGATTATTTGTAGCATGATCGGGAAGGTCAAAGGCAACTAAATGGATACATTTCTAAGCTACAAATTAACGGGCTATAAGGTTTAGAAAGATTGATTTTCCTCAAGGTTGAAAAAGATTAATATCACTTTGTGGCTCCTAATTAAAGAGTCGTGTGTTTGTACCCATCGTGATATGGCATTTTCTTTTTCGGAAAAAAAGCCTACTAATAACCTGATGCAACAGTATAGCAACTGACGCCATAAGCCGTTGCCAGGCATATTCAAATCTACGCTGTTTATTCTTTAGCCGGATTAGCAGCTTTTCGCAATTGTTCACTATCCCAATGGTTGTCATTTTGAATAAAACCTCTTTGCAAGTCTTCCTCCAGGAGTTTCTCCTGCTGTTTAATCTCTTCTCTGACCCTGAAAATATAGTCTTCATCAACGAGTGGTTGTGTGGCCAATCGTCTCAGGCTTTCCTCATCGGATTTGATGAATTTCAGCGCTTGTCTATGAACTGTATATTTTCTGAAACCCAGTTGGTGCAATACGTCGCTGGCTAGTTTGACGGAGGTTTCAAGCGATTCCCGATAAACATGTTGGATACCCATGTTTAACAATTCATAGGCGTCATATCGATTTTTCGCACGAACCATTAATTTTACCTTCGGATATTTTTCCTTTATCATTTTTGTTAAATGAAGGGTGGTATCTACATCATCAATGGCGGAGATTAAAATCTTAGCTTCTGCTATTCCTGCTGATTCCAATAGATCAGAACGGGTGGCATCTCCATAATACACCTCAAAACCCATCTTTCTTAAAAGATCTACCCGGTTCGAATCATTATCAAGTATAGTGGCTTCAATGCCAGATGCCCTGAGAAATCTTCCCACCGTACTGCCAAAATGACCAAACCCGACTAGGATGACTTTATGCGTTTTTGCGATATGATCGACTGGTCTGGTTTCAACTGCTTTGGTTCCGATTCGTGGTAAGAAAAAACGCTCATTGATGATCCCCAGGATTGGTGTGAGGGTCATAGAAATTGCTGTTACTACCAGCATCATATCCAGCTGTAGGTTGTCTAAAATTTTCAATTGAAAAGCGAAGGAAAGCAGCACGAAGGCAAATTCTCCAATCTGCGCTAATCCAATAGTTAGTAGCAACCTTTGATCGGTTTTAAGCTTAAAAAGGGCACCTACGAGGTACAGAATAATCGCCTTTAAAACAATCACCCCGACCACCAAACCTCCGATCATCCAGGGGTTTTCTGCGATCACGAGAAAATTAATGGATGCGCCTACCGCCATAAAGAATAAGCCTAAGAGTAAACCTTTGAATGGTTCCAGGTTGCTTTCCAATTCGTGTTTAAATTCACTGGTGGCTAAGACGACCCCGCCCAGAAAAGCACCTAAAGCGGGACTTAATCCCACCAGCTCCATCACAAAAGCAAGCGCCAGCACGATTAACAAAGCGCAGGCTGATAAGAGTTCTCTTAATCTTGTCGACGCGACCAGCCTCAGCATCGGAACAAAAAGATAACGGCCGGCAAGAATGATGAAGGCAACGGATAAAATGATGGCAAGGGTTTGGAGCCATAAGGGTAAATTCTCTAAAAGACTGGCCGTAGTGCTATGGTCGTCAACTGCCGCGGTATGTCCACTGCTAGATAATAAAGGAAGCGCACCTAACATAAAGATCACAATAATATCCTGGAAAAGCAGAATTGAAAAAGAAGAAGCACCATAGGTGGTATTCATTAGCCCGTTTTCCTTGATGGTCTGAAGGGTAATGGCGGTGGAGGAAAGCGCTACGGCCATGGAAAAGGTCAGGGCAACTTTCCAGTCAAAACCCAGTAAAAGGAATATCAGAAAGGCAAGTATGATCGTCCCC
>CBDUIU010000223.1:0-6629 GCA_965367335.1 uncultured Saprospiraceae bacterium | reverse complement strand
GGTGGAAGAATTCCAACAGACATCAAATTATTAGACTGGGTAAAGGAATGTTATCAACAAGGCGCAGGTGAGCTATTATTTACTTCAATGGATCACGATGGAACAAAAGCAGGCTTTGCCACTGAGATCACAGCACAAGTAGCAGCAGCCGTCGGAATTCCGGTGATCGCATCGGGAGGAGCAGGAAAGATGGAGCATTTTGCCGAAGTATTCACCAAAGGAAAAGCGGACGCAGGATTAGCTGCGAGCATATTTCATTTTGGAGAAATCGGGATTATGGATTTGAAGCGATACCTGGCAGCCCGGGAGATCCCTGTTCGTCAATAGATTTAAGACACCTGAATTGTATTTCAGTAAAACATTGCAGGACTATCCAAAAACGGCTGCCAAACCACCAAAAAATATAGAAAATACGAATATCAATGCATAAAGTCCGAGAAAAATGGCTGTTAATATCCCAAAGAACTTAAACAGTGATTTCATGTTAGACAATGATGTCTGCAAGGTGTCACTATCTTCATTACGTAACGCGATTTGCATATTCGTAGCAAAACGGTACAAAAACAAAGATGGGATAAAATAGAATATAATAAAGAGAAAGACATAAAACATAATTGTCGCAGCTCCCATCGCACCAAAAACAGCTGACTCCGGCCCGTCAAGTGCAGCCAGTCCGGTAGAGCCTACAAATATGGCGAGCAATAGAAAGATCAGCATCACTAAACCTAGCATAACAAAACCAACAATTGCCAAAAACTTACCCCATTTTGCAGTTTCCTTTAAATAACCCAGTGATTGACCAGACAGATGCAGGCCTTCTTTGAAGTTCGAATCTAACGGTTGATTTGATTCCATAATTATTTATTTTTTGGATTGAAATATTATTGTCCAACTACTTATTTAGTCCTAAAACTAGGATATTTTTTACTTTTTTCAACATATTTACCTTATGATTATAGAAAAACTCGACTTCACCAAAGGCAATGGATTACTTCCGGCAATCATTCAGGATGCGGAGACCCACAAAGTATTGATGTTAGGTTATATGAATGCCGAAGCATTGAAAAAAACCCAGGCTGAAGGTCGGGTCACTTTTTTTAGCCGCTCTAAAAACCGCTTATGGACCAAAGGCGAAACTTCGAATAACTTCCTTGATGTAGTCAGTATCGCGGTAGATTACGACGCAGACACTTTGTTGATAAAAGCCAAACCACATGGCCCAACTTGTCATACGGGAAGCGACACTTGTTTTCAGGAAAATAATGAGGCTGATGATTTCCTTCATTATCTGGAAAGGATTATTGCTGATCGTAAAACCGCTTCTCCGGACTCCTCTTACACCGCTTCACTTTTTGCTAAAGGCATCAACAAGGTGGCGCAGAAAGTTGGAGAAGAGGCCATTGAGTTAGTGATTGAAGCAAAGGATGATAACAAAGAATTATTTCTAGGTGAGGCAGCAGATTTGCTATATCATTATCTGGTGTTATTGCAGGCCAAAGCATTTAGCCTGGATGAGGTCCTTGAAGTACTAAAAGGAAGAAATGTGAAATAAAGTTTTCACACCAGGTCATCATCCGCCCAACGCTCATCTTTCGCTCTCTTGATCTCTGGTAATTGTAGCTCATCTTCCTCTGCCTCCAAATCCGGCAAAGGCTCTAATTGACCTCGGATGCGTCTTGCCTCTTTTTCAATCTCCCGTTCTTCCCAGTCTGCATTCCCAACATTTCCCGGCAGGCCAAACACACTGAAGTAATGAATGATCAAACCGATACTCCATGGTAACACGGGAAAGAAAAACCACCATTCGCCAGACTCCCCATAAGTAGCGACATTCATGATAAAAAAGAAAATAGACACGGCAATAAAGGCCGAAAGGTGTCCATAGAATCCCTTTTTCTTCTTTACTCGTTTTTTGGCTAATTCATAGACATCTTTCTCCATATTCTAAAACTAGGTATTGTATAAGAAGGCACTATATTTACCCTAAAATTACATAAAAATGCGCTTACTTCACAGCTATCTTTTTCTATTGCTTTGTCTATTCGCTTGCCAGGTATCCCCACCCGACCAAAAACCATCCATTACCGACGAACCATTTCCACGAACTTTGGAGCTATCGCCGGATCGTTATAATGTCGCCTTTCTCATTATGGATGGAGTGTATAATACGGAGTTAACTGCTCCATATGATATTTTTCAGCATACCTTATTCCGGGATAGCATTAAAGCTATGAACACCTTTATGGTGGCAAATACGCTACAACCGGTCACTACCTTTGAGGGCATTCGGTTACTCCCGGACTTTGATTACACTAAGTCTGATTTACCAAGGATCGACATTCTGGTAGTACCCAGTGCAGAACACCATCTGGATAGTGATCTCGAGAATACCGTGATGATTGATTTTGTAAAACAAACTGCGGAAACTGCACAATATATCACTTCCCATTGTGACGGAGCTTTTGTGTTAGCAAAAGCAGGTTTGTTGGATGGGAAAGTGTCGACGACATTCCCGAGCGATGCGAAAATATTTCGGAAGATGTTTCCACAGCTGGATGTACGGGAAGGCGTTTTGTTTGTACATGATGGTAAATACATTACCTCTGCTGGTGGTGCAAAATCCTTTGAGGCTGCCTTATACTTATGCGAGCACCTGTATGGGGCAGCTGTAGCCCGGCGCCTGGCGCAGGGTTTGGTAATTGATTGGGATGCAGGCCAGGTTCCTCACTTGATCATAAAACCATAGACCCTAAAGCAGTTGAAATCCAATACTGAATTGGATCAGTTGATTCTTTTCATTCTCCGCATAAAACAGTGGTAATCCGTTCTCATCAGTAAACGTTATTTTATCATTAATACTTGTAAGGCCCAAATTATATCGTGCTCCTACATGCACCTTATTCCAGCAAAAATTGAGTCCCACTACTCCACTAACTTCAACATCTTTATTATAAAAGTAATCGAGGTCAATATAACCTTTTTGAGTCTTTGCATCTACCTTGTAGCTAAACTCCGGACCTAGGTCAATTGCAAATGAACCAATCTGAAGATTAAGTAATAATGGGAAACTCAGGTAGCTGATCTGCATGCCATCAACCTGATCAAAGATCGTATTACCGCTTTCACTCAGTTTTGTTCCCTTTACGGAAAAAAGTGCTTCTGGCTTAATGCTTATGTTTTCTGTCAATGGAATGCCCCAATACACGCCCACATGATAGAAGCCCGCAAATTCATATACATCATCAGGGGAAGTCGCTCCCTTGTTATCTCCTTTTATTTTGGACAAATTAAGACCTCCCTTCAAACCAAAACCATTTTGGGCGCTTGAGGTATAAAACAGGCAGATCGAAAAAAGAAGGATAAATGATACTTTCAGTTGATTCATCATTTTATTTTTAAATGAATAATATCATCAAAACGGCAATCTTCTACACGTATTGCTAAAAAAGTAAATTTTAAAATCAACTTTTCACTACCAGTCCTTGTACTTTTATTCCGTTCTCAACACTAGCCAAAACAAACTGTAATCCCAGCTTAGGAATTTCTTCTCCCAACCTCTTTTCCATCACTTTTAAAAAAGTTTTTACCCGCGCTTCCTCATACCCTTCATATTGAGTATCTACTTCTATCCACAATACGACTACAGCTTGTTGTCGTTCCTCTAACATGTGATATAACTTTGCCCAGAACCACCATGTATTTTTTCCCCAGTTTTGTAAAGGCCATTTTATCAGCCACGGATATAACCGCCGGTACAACCATTTACGCGACAAATAGTCGTGTACAATTTTAATCCCTCTGCTTGTATCCTGCACCTTATAGACTATGGTATCGACTAACTGCTCCGGGTCATTGATCAGCTCGTAGATTTTATAAAAAGGCTTTCCTTCATACCGTATACTATAATTCTTCACCTCAAATAAATAGACCTTCTCTTCACGGACCCCCGCAAAATCTATTGCCTTCAAACCTGCACCACTTAGGTAAGAGTAATAACGATGAGCATCGTATTTTTTAACGACCCAGAATGCATCGAATTGAAAACTGAGCCCGCTTTCGCGAAAAAGAGTCATACTTTCTTTTAGCGGATTATTATATTAATCAATCTGATGATGATGTAAATCACCAATGCAACTACTAAAGCAAACGCTATTAGATAAATCAAGTTTGTCGCAAGGACAATTAGCGTAGGTAGTAGAGAAAAAAGAGCATAGCTAATTAAAATAACAATCCCGATTAGCGCCAAAAGCGCAAAGATTTTAGATTGTTCCATATCAGAAATTTTTCCTAAAAATAGCAAAATTTCCTACCTTCAAGCCAAACTTACTAATCATGAATGTTATCAACCTCAACGACAAATATAAGTTGTTCACCGAACACTGGACGCCCAAGATCATCGCCGATCTCAACGATCAGCACATTAAGTTAGCTAAAGTCAAAGATGAAATGATTTGGCATAGTCACGAAAATGAAGATGAGCTTTTTGTGATTATCAAAGGTACCTTAATCATGGATTTTCGAGATAAAACCGTAGCGGTAAAACCCGGCGAAATACTGGTCGTCCCCAAAGGGGTTGAACACCGGCCACGCACCAATGGTGAAGAAGTCTGGCTTATGCTAGTAGAACCAAAGTCAACGAAACACACCGGAGAAATAGATCATGAATTGACGAAACATGAGTTGGAGCGCATTTGATTTAAATGTACTATCTCTATCACTTTATAACCTGCACCTACCAAACATACGATCAATGAAAAACCTTCTCCCTACCCTTCATCACTGGCAAGAAAGTAATAAACCTTTCGCTATTGCCACCGTCATTCAAACCTGGGGCTCTTCTCCCCGCCCTACCGGATCTTCTATGATTATCGCCGATGATTTATCCATGGCAGGTTCCGTTAGTGGGGGCTGTGTGGAAAATGCGGTTGTGCAAACGGCTGCCGAAGTGATTAGTAGCGGACAAGCTCAACGTTTGGCCTATGGTGTCAGCAATGAAAGAGCCTGGGAGGTTGGACTCACCTGCGGAGGTAAGGTGCAAGTCTTTTTGGAACGGGCACCCTTGTTTGATGAGCGGGAGGCCGAGCAGGAGGTATGGCGGCAATTGCAAGCATGTTTGGAGAAAAATGAAGGCTGTACTTTGATTACCCGGCTTTCAGAAGATAATGGAGCCCACCTTTTAGTCAAAGCTAATGGAGATGCTTATGGCACATTACCTAACGAGCTCGTTTCGGAAGCACAGAAAACTTACCATCACCGGCATCATCGGGTATTGGAACAGGAGGATACTACTTATTTTATACAGACCTTTCCACCCCAAAGCCGCTTGCTTATTATAGGGGCAGCTCATATTGCCACCACCCTGGTCAAACTAGCGAAACTCTATGACTTTGAAACCACGGTAATCGACCCCCGGAAAATTTTTACCGAAAAGACATACTTTGACCTACCTCCGGACCACCTGATCCACAGTTATCCTTCTGAAGTTCTGGCCAATCAATCCCTGGATGCTTATACCTACGCGGTCATCCTTTCACATGACCCTAAAATTGATGATGATGCACTAAAGGTATTGTTACGATCTTCGGTGGCTTATATTGGTGCATTGGGAAGTAAGCGAACCCATGCCAAACGAGTCGCGCGATTAGCAGAGGCCGGGTTTAGCGAAGCGGAAATTGCACGCATCCAAGCACCGATTGGAGTGGATATTCAGGCCAAACGTCCGGAAGAAATTGCGTTGAGTGTAATGGGGGAATTGATACAGACAAAAAATAAGTTCCTATAATTAGGATTTTAATCTTTAGAAAGCTCCAATTTGCTGGTTTTTTGTGTAAAAAAGACCTCAGTCACCTTTTTGCGACCTCAATACCATTTATTATAACTTTTCTTTTCTCATTATTTTCAAGTAAAGACCTCAGTAGGGTTAATTGCAACCTGACTACATACCTGGTAGTTTTCTATCTTTTATATTTGTATTGTTAGTAAGCCGTAGATTTGATTTACTAGCCAAATAATATTACAACTACTTTTCCCTGTGAATAATGAGCTTTGGTCAAGGAGGTACTTTAGTAAAACGTTGATCGGGGCGATCAAGAGCATTAAGGGCTTCACTTTATTTAACTACACTTACCCGAAGTTTTAATCACCAGGGTTAAGTCTGCATTTTTTACGGAATCCCGGGCCTTGTGCCCGGGAGTTCCGAAGTTTCCCCAAAGCAGCGAGCGCTCAATTCGCAACAATTTATGACTATTGCCTTATAAAAAACGGCTATTAGCAGTGGAAACACTCGCCAATAGCCGTTTGTATGCTCATGGAAAACTCGGTATCTGTTTATTTTTTCTGGTCTAGCCAAACCACCTCCGGTAATTTATCCGCATTTTCTAAAAAATACGTGTGCGTGTATATATAATTGAAGATCAGCTGCTCCCGCAATACTTCAAATTGCCCTTCATTCTCAGCGTGTTCCGCAATCCAATCTATCGCTTCCAGTCTGGTTTTGAATGTGATTTTCATGATATTAAGTTTTAAAGCGGGATGATTAAATGTCTTTCTTTACTCTTACATACTTTATAGACTGAAAATGTCCCCCAAAATCACTTATTTTAACTGGATTTTAATACGATTCTAATAAA
>CBDUIU010000222.1:0-6637 GCA_965367335.1 uncultured Saprospiraceae bacterium | reverse complement strand
TTGAAGGATGCTCTCCCTTTTTAAGTAAGGGTATTGCCGCTCTTGAAGCGAAAAATACAGAATCCAGATTTAATGCCATTACAAATCTGTAAAATTCTGTTGTCATTTCTTCAAACCTGGATCTTCCTCCCAGTCCACCTGCATTATTTACAAGCACATCAATTTTTCCATACTTTTCACCAATCTTGTTGATATTTGCAGTTACCTCTTCTTCTTTTGTAACATCAAATCCATAATATTCAGCTTTAATCCCTTCTGCTTCAAGTTCTTCTACTCTTTTAGCTCCTGCCTCATCTTCGATACCATTTAATATAACAGTATATCCGTCTTTACCTAGTCTTTTCGCTACTGCAAAACCAATACCGCCAGTGGCTCCAGTTATTATCGCTAGTTTTTCTTGTGATTCCATGAATTTTTTTTTAAATTTTTAGAAGTTATTAGTTGATTTACAAAAATGTAAATGAAATGTTATTTTACGACCTTAATTCAACTACTAGGTTTCAATGGTTCGATTTTCGGACAAAGCACCCAAATACTTGCTAAGGCAATTAGAGCCATTGACGCACCAATTATAAAAGCTGGGGTATAATTGCCACCTGAGGTAAGCCAAGGAACTAAGTAAATTAGCCCCGCAGCTGTCAACTTAGCCGCCATTCCAGCAATCCCTGATAATGTCCCCACTGTTTTGCCCCCGAAAAAATCACTCGGTAAAGTCTGAACATTTCCAATTGCGGTTTGAAAACCAAATAAAATAACGGCCATAATAAGTACAGCTGCCGTTGGTCCTCCCGGATTAGCCATTGCCAATAAACTAGGCAACATAATCAAACATCCAAGGGTAATTACAATTTTTCTTGTTTTATCCACACTCCAACCTGCTTTCAAACGATTCTGTGCAAACAAGCCACCGAACCACGCTCCTAACATAGCTCCCACATAAGGCACCCATCCGTATATCCCAATCGTTTTCACATCCATACTATAGACTTCATTTAGATAAAGCGGAATCCAAACGACAAACAACCACCAGATCGGATCAATGGCAGCAGAAGCAATAATTACGCCCCAACTTTGTTTATGAGAGAGCAGCTTTCCTGTAGTTGGATTATACCCTTCATCGTGTGTGCCATCGTTATCTATATCTTGATTTTGCTGGCCACTTAAGATGTACTGACGCTCATCTTCTGTTAGCCAAGGGTGTGATTTTGGTGGAGCTTTCACTAAGATCATCCAGGGAATCAACCATAATAAACCTATTAGTCCGACAAAAATAAAGATCATTTGCCAACTGAAATAAATGGTCATAAAGGCAATAGCCGGTATGGAAATAATTCCTCCAATAGCAGCTCCAGAATTAAAAAGACCTTGTGCAAACGCGCGCTCATGGGTTGGAAACCATTCTGCATTTGCTTTAGCTGCTCCTGGCCAGTTGCCTGCTTCTGCCACGCCTAGAATCGATCGAAATATTCCAAAACTTAAAACTCCTCTTGCAAAAGCATGAAGTGCAGTTGCAAGAGACCAAACACCAATAGAAATCGCAAAACCAAGACGTGTCCCTACCCAGTCAAGGATCTTCCCAAAAATAGCTTGGCCAAATGCATAAGAGAACATGAAAATAACTGAGATGGTCGCAAAAATTTCTTTACGCCCATCAACAGTGCTATCGGGAAATAAATCTTCAGCAATATCTGGCCATAGAACACCAATTGACTGGCGATCAATATAATTAATAATTGTGGCAAGAGCGATCAAAGCGATGACCCACCATCGTAATCCTTTAAGCTTCATAAGGTGATTGTTTTGTTTCGTTATTCACAGGGTACTTAGTGAGTGCCTTCTGAATCTCGGTTTTATTTTATTCCACAAAGTCCTCCCGCATTGGGCTAAACACATCAATCAATTGACCTGGCTTTATACATGTACAGCCATGCATTACGTGAGGTGGAATGTAATAAGAATCACCTTGTTTAATTGTTTTAACGACATCTCCGATGGTCATTTCAAACTCTCCACTTGCTACGTAAGTAACTTGTGAGTGATGGTGCTTATGCAATTGCCCTACTCCCCCAGCTTTAAACTCTGCAATGACCAACATAATTTTGTCATCGTACCCGTGAATCTGACGACGTAAGAGGGGATCCATTTGTTCCCATTCCATATCATCTTTAAAGAAGAATTCTTTGGTTGCTTTTAGCATGTTGTATTATTTTTAATGAAAAAACAATTATTGATGTAAGACTGCCTATTGGGCAAGTCTCGATTAGTTTATTTCAGTGAATAAGGGCCTGTCCATTCCAGTAGTGCCTGGCCTACCTTTACTTGATGTTTTGCTTGCGCAGAAGCATCTTGATTTGAAATGGAAACCGTCCATGTTTTCTTGGAATTATGAGAAATTCGAATGACCGTATATTCTTTCGAATCATGAATTACTTCTACAGATTTTAATCCTGAAAAAGGGCTCAATGGAATTTCAGAAACAGGATTGTAAGTTCCATGGGATTCAATCACCGCTGCAAAAACGCTGCTTCCTCCTTTTCTTCTTTGGATAAAAACAGGGTCATGACGCAAGTTGAAATTCGGATCACTTGCTCCTGCTCTGGCGAAGATCAGTTCATCATTTTTTTCTGAAGAAGTAGTCATGGTGAAAAATTTTCCTCTTACCTGGCTACCGCCTTCACCCTGGTGGGTAAACCAAGTCACTTGATTGCCTTGACCTGAAGATTTTCCATTGGCTTCTTCCCAAATATGTTGATAACCATGACCATTTCCGAGCGTGGTTAGGCGTTGCGTTTGAGCAGCATATTCAAAATTAGTCGACAGTAAGTGCCCTTGAAACCAAACCGGTAAATCATATTGGTTTTCCTTTTTAGAATCGACCCGAAAGATATCAATCAATAAGGGGTTTCTAAAATGTTCATCTTTTAATAAAATCAAAGTTCGATGCATTGTCGCATCAGCGTACGCATGATTTTCTTTTGCACTTACCGCCTGAACATTGGAATTTTTTATATCGAAAAAATATTGATCCGGGTGGTGTGCCTCAGCTGATTTGACCTTTCCTTCGTAATGTGAAATTTCATTGACAACCAGGGTGTTATGTGCAATACTTTGTTTCGCAAAAGTTTGGTTTTCCGGCAAATACCGGCCTCCTCCTTTTTGATCAATATTTACCCAACGTGCTGCCCCGTAGTCTTGGATCACTTCTCCGTCTTCATCGTAAAATGAGTAGGAAAGTTTATCAAAATGTCCATGTCCCATTCCGTGAGCAGCATATTTTGCTACTACACATATTTCCGCCCCATCCGCATTATCCGCTCGTAAAATTCCTAAACCACCGTGCTGTCCATCCGCTCCGTCGCTGTAGGCAATTGATTTATGTTTAAATGGTTTTGCCAGACCTTTTTCGATATCAGCTGCCGTTTTAAAACCTGCCGCATCAAGGGTAACGGTTCCTTGTTTTTCAGCGATAGAAAGCAACATTGGGTCATTGCCAAAATCATGATAAGCAATGTCTACCGCTGCGACCACTTCACGCGATTTCCAAGACATTCCTTTCTGCGCATCGTTAATTGGAAAGAATCTTCCTTGCGCATCAGTTTCATATAAAAGTGAATAAATTGACTTTTCTAAAATACCATCACGGTAGTCGTAAATTTTCAACTCAGGACGATTATTAGCCAGGGATTTGGCGAAAAGCAAAAATGGGGTCATTGCATAGCGCAAGTAATATGGTCCTTCTGTGAAATGCCCATCAGGTGAAAAAGAATAATCCAATTGAGCAAAAAATCCTGCTGCGTTTTGTCCTTCCGTTTTAATAAAACCACCATCATTGTCGAGCATGGTATTATCCAGCCCATCATCTTTCAAACCGTATAATGCACGTTGAATTAACTCCTCATCATTCATTACCAAGCCGATCATTCCAACTGCTGCGTTGCCCCAGGTACTATGGTTGTGAACCCGATTATAGAACTTTGGGTTATCGGTTGATATCCATTCTGCCAATGGTCGAAAGAGATCTTTTTCGACAAAATCTCGTTCTTTTTTTGGCATAAAATCATAGACACAATCATAGGCCTGACTAACATAAACGAGCCAGTTGGCATCATTCAAACATTGCCAAAAAAGCTTTCCGGTTGCATAACTTCTATCGGTAGGATGTTTGGGTAGCGTCGGAAACATTTTGGCGTAAGCCAGTAAGTTTTGACGAATATATTCTGCGTATTTTTTCTCTCCTGTGATTTGGTAAAGGTTTCCTGCTTTTTGGAGAATGAAAAAATTGCGCTTGTGCCTTTCGTGAGTATACCCACCTGCCATGTCTTTTGGAATCGGCACTTGTACACCTATTTTTATTTCTGCATCTACCTCTGCTTTAGTTTGAGCTAATACTTGATCAAACATTGGCACCTTTCCCCGACTTTTACGAATACCTTCAACCCCTTTTTTCGTCAGGATCAGATTAGGATGATTTTGGGAAAAAACATTATCTGAGAAACCTAAAAATAAAAAGAATACAGCTAAAAATTGTATTGCTATTATTTTATTCACCATCAAAAATTTCTTTTGCCAGTAATTTTTCAGCATCGGTAGAACATTGTTATCGCTTAGGTCGATTATCTCTCATTTTGTATTTGTCAACCTGCCATGTACTTGTATGATAATGATCCGATAAAACTCGCTGACAGCGTCCCTAGAGTTCTTGGAAACAGCTAAGGTTCCTTTCATTGGGCCACCTGGCGCACAAAAGTCTAACTCCCAATTATTATTGTCTGGTCGTATTTATTCGCACAATCCAATTCCGGAGTACGATGAATTAGTTGTGCATTAAACAGAGCAAGCATAAAAGACCAGCGAGTTTCATCGGATCAATGTACCAAAATTTCTTAACAAATCACCAGCAATTACTCTACTGGGTATACCTTAACATTATCTACATATGCATCTACATCAGTAACTCCATAGATCAGAATCGCAACTTCACCACTAGCATTCGAAGTAAACTCCGCCTGGACTGTTGTAAATACCGTTTTTCCAAGATCCATATCACCAACAAAACTCAGCAACGGTGCTGTATCAAACATAGGTATAGCATCAGCACCATCTTCAAAATGACCGTCTAAAATTCCTCCTATTATCCTATTATCGCCTGGCGCTTGAGTACCATCGTCCTTGATAGCATATTCATATTCTAAAATATACTTTGTGTTAGGAGAGACGACTATTGCCTGGTAAGCATATCTGGTATTAGAGCTTAGATAAGCTCCGGCAGAAGTGCTCATCGTCCATTTTGCACCTTTAGTTTTAGATCCATTATCTGAGCCATCATAATTCAACCAGGATCCATCACTACTGGAATTAAAAGGACTGGTAGTTCCTCCCGTAAACTTAGAAAATTTCCAATCATTTTGGCCATCTTCGAAATCGCCGTTAATGATATCAGGTGTAATAGCTACAAATACATCCTCTACTACAACACTTATGGTTACAGCGTCTGAAGCTCCATTAGCATCACTAGCCGTTAACGTTACGGGGTAGCTACCTTCTCCTGCAAATGTAAAAGTAGGATCTATTTCAGAGGATGTATTTCCTCCACCAAAATCCCATAGGAATGTGGTTGATTCAAATGAAAGGTTAGTGAATTCAATTTTTTTGAAATCATCCCCATTAGGAATATAGGAAAAGTCTGCTTTTGGTAATTCAGTATCAACTTTAGAGTTAGCCTCTGGCAAGTCATACTTAAATGCGTCCTCACAGCTACTAATGAATACAGCTAGAGTGAAGCATAAGAACAAGGTAGTTGCTCTTTGAATAAAATTAAAATTATTTTTCATTTTTTTAATTTTTTTGATTTTAAATTAATATCCAGGGTTTTGACCTAGAAGCCCACTACTTAAATTAATTTCTCTCGAGGGGATTGGTAATAATAGTTTTCTGGCATTATAGCTCGTGTACCCCATCAAATCAGCATGTGCGCTTAATACAGCATCAGCAACTCCGAATCTTAATAAATCATAGAAACGTTGATTTTCCCAAGCCAATTCTACGCGTCTTTCTGTGAGTAATGCATCTTTAGTAAGTACGGAAGGACGATCAGCCACAGGATCAAATCCCGCTCTTTCTCTAACCTCCATATAGGAATCTATAGCAGCACTACTTGTGGTTTCAGTTCCACCGGCTAAAATAGCCTCTGCATGCATTAACAATACATCAGCATAACGTAAAACAATCCAATCATTACCGGCATCACGAGGACTTGGACCATAGCTAGGAGGGCTGGTAGTAACATCAGATCCTCCAGGTAAAAACTTAATTGTTTCGTGAACATCACCGAAAGTAATATAAGAAGCGGCTGTTCTATTTCCCCCAAAGTTGGTAAAATCTTCAATAAGATTAGGATTGTCAATGATGTTATGACCATCTTCTCTTCCTTGGCGGTAGGTCGCAGTAAATTCAGATGAAAAACTTTGGCTTTCCAACGTATTTCCTAACTCATATTGAATAGCAAAGATAATCTCGTCATTCAATTCATCGTAAAATACATCGCTATAATTATCTTGTAAGCTAAATTCGCCACTACTAATGATATCCTGGCATAATTGCTCAGCTCCTGAATAGTTACGACCACCTTGTGTTAGAT